>NZ_FNPD01000008.1 GCF_900107215.1 Acetomicrobium thermoterrenum DSM 13490
CCAAACCTCAAAGGCTTCTACTGGGCCAAGGAACGCTTAAGGGACGTATATAGAGCGAAGGAGAAGAACGAGGCAGCCAAGCTTTTAGACCTGATCATCATGAACCTGAAGGCTTCTGACGATGCCGAGTTGTACAGGTGGGGCAATACCCTAAAACGGTGGCGACAGCCTATATTAAACTACTTCGACAACAAAACTACCAATGCCTATACCGAAGGATGTAATACGAAGGTGAAGATGCTAAAACGAATCTCCTTTGGTCTTAGAAACGTAGAGGTCTACACAAAAAAGATAATGTTGGGATTCTTACCACCGGAGTGTTTCCACACTATTTGAAATAGAGCCTGGACCGCGTTGACCTTTTCATGTCAAAATGAGATAATTAGCGTTGAATAAATATTTTTTCAATTTAGAGGAGGGAACCATTTATGAGGAAGGCTTGGGGTCTACTGGTTGTTGCGATGGCAGTGTTGCTACTAGGGACAGGCCTTGCTTTTGCGGAAGCTCCGTACCACATCGGCATCGTGACAGGAACGGTTTCTCAGTCCGAAGATGACCTAAGGGGGGCCGAGCGTTTAATCGAGGAATATGGCGATGTAGCCAGCGGAGGTATCATTCAGCATATCACCTACCCTGACAATTTCATGCAAGAGATGGAGACCACTATTAGCCAGATTGCCGGGCTTTCCGATGATCCCTTGATGAAGGCAATCATCGTCAACCAATCCATCCCCGGAACCACCGAGGCATTTAGGCGCGTAAAGGAAAGAAGGCCTGATATCCTTTGCTTCGCCGGAGAAGCACACGAAGACCCCGGAGTTATCGAATCCGTAGCCGACCTTGCGATCAACGTACACAACATCTACAGAGGTTACCTAATACCTCTTGCCGCCAAGAAGATGGGGGCTACTGACTTCGTCCACATATCCTTCCCTCGCCATATGAGCTACGAGCTGCTATCGAGAAGGCGCAACATAATGGAAGCAGCATGTAACGACATAGGCCTTAAATTCCACTTCGAGACGGCACCGGATCCCGTAAGCGATGTGGGAGTAGCGGGAGCACAGCAGTTCATACTCGAAAAAGTCCCGGCATGGCTTGAAAAATACGGACCCAATACTGCCTTTTTCTGCACCAACGACGCCCACACCGAACCTTTGCTCAGGCAAATAGTCGCTCACGGCGGATACTTCGTAGAAGCCGATCTGCCTTCGCCTCTGATGGGATACCCCGGAGCATTGGGAATTGACCTCTCTGCCGAGAAGGGCGATTTTCAGGCCATAACCAAGAAGATCGAAGAGGTAATCATTGAAAAAGGTGCATCCGGACGATTGGGAACCTGGGTTTACTCCTACGGCTATACGACTACTGCAGGATTAGGTGAGCTGGCAATACGCATCCTCGATGGAAAGGCCGAGATATCCCTGGAAGACCTGGTAGCCTGCTATGAAAAATTCACTCCCGGCGCTACGTGGAACTGCGGTTATTACGTGGACCTCAACACAGGCATAGAAAAGACAAATCACATGTTGGTGTACCAAGATACATATGTCTTCGGTAAGGGCTTCCTCGAGATGACCAAGGTTGAAGTTCCGGAGAAATATCTAACCATTAAGTAAGTGATTCTCTGCAAAAGGCATGTAAATCAGTGTTATCCAGAGGGGAAGCGGGGCTTCCCCTCTGCAATCTTATGCTCATGCTAAAGGAGTAAGAGGTGAATTGAATGTCTTCAACGCTGCTTAAAATGCAAGGTATTACCAAGTCCTTTTTCGAGAACAAGGTATTGCGGAATGTCAATATCACTCTCGAAAGAGGGGAAATATTAGGCTTGGTTGGCGAAAACGGTGCCGGGAAATCTACTTTAATGAACATACTTTTCGGCCTGCCCATCATATTTGAAACAGGTGGCTTTGAGGGGAAAATCTATCTTGAGGACCAAGAGGTGCGCTTTACCAGCCCGTTACAGGCTCTTGATGCCGGCATCGGAATGGTGCACCAAGAATTTTCACTAATACCGGGGTTCACCGCCGCAGAAAACATCGTTCTCAACAGAGAGTCCACAATGTATAACTTTTTGGTAGAAATATTTGGCGAAAGGCTTGCAACTTTAGATTACCCAAAGATCAAATCCAGAGCCACAAACGCTATCGGAAGATTAGGGCTTTCCCTGGATCCGGACATGATTGTTTCCGAAATGCCCGTAGGACACAAGCAGTTCACCGAGATAGCACGGGAAATCGAAAAGGAAAACACCAAATTACTGGTATTGGACGAACCTACTGCCGTACTAACCGAATCAGAGGCAAAGATATTGCTCGATGCCATGAGACGCCTGGCATCTCAAGGAATAGGCATTATATTCATATCGCACAGGCTGCAGGAAGTATTAGAAGCATGCGATCGCATCGTCGTCTTGAGAGATGGAGAGATAACCCTCGAGAAAAAGGCCAACGAAACGAACCTGCGCGAGGTAGCAAGTGCAATGGTAGGGCGCAGGATTGAAGGTTTGACCGAAAGGACCGGAGAGGAAAGGGCCTTTACAAAGCCGATTTTAACGATCGAACATCTCTGGGTAGACATGCCCGGCGAAACTGTGAGGGACGTCAATCTAGAGGTATACGAGGGTGAAATATTGGGCATTGGCGGTTTGGCAGGTCAGGGAAAGCTCGGAATAGCAAACGGAATAATGGGGCTTTTTCCGGCTGGCGGAAAGGTCACCTTTCAAGGAGATGAACTGCCTTTGAATAATCCCGCCGTTCCCTTAAAAAAGGGGATCGGCTTCGTGTCCGAAGACAGACGAGGAGTAGGATTGATCCTCGATGAGGGAATTGCGTTTAATATAGTCTTTACCGCGATGCAAATACACGACGCATATCTCAAAACTTACCTGGGCGGTCTAGTAAAGTGGAGGAACGATCAAGAGATCGTAAAGGCAGCGAAACAATACATAGAGATGCTTGCAATCAGATGCGTTCACGAAAATCAAAAGGTCAAGGAGCTCTCAGGAGGAAACCAGCAGAAGGTATGTCTGGCCAGAGCTTTTGCCCTCGACCCGAAGCTGCTTTTCGTATCCGAGCCCACAAGGGGTATCGATATCGGAGCGAAAAAACTTGTTCTCGATATGATATATCAGCGCAACAGGCAACACGGGACCACAATTGTAGTGACCTCCTCCGAGCTCGAAGAAATGCGTGCCATTTGCGATCGTATAGCAATAGTTCACGAAGGAAAAATTGCGGGCATACTTCCCGCTTCAAGTGACAGCTCAGAGTTTGGCCTTCTCCTGATGGGAGCTAAGGCATCAAACGAGGAAGGTGTGATCTCAGTTGGATAGGATAAAAAAATTCATCATTGACATTGGGTGGCCTCGTGCCATCATCGCTTTCTTTTTGTTGGCCCTCTTCGTCATAGCGCCATTCGTAAACGTCCGACTTGACTCTTCCATAAGCGATACCTTGGTAAGATTTGGTATGAACGGCGTATTGGTTTTAGCTATGGTTCCGATGATACAATCCGGTTGCGGGCTCAATTTTGGATTGCCTCTTGGAATCATAGCTGGGCTTTTAGGTGCAACGATGAGCCTGGAGTTCAACGCTGTCGGATTTCTTGGTTTTTTCATGGCAATCGCCTTGGCCACGCCATTCGCTCTCATATTTGGTTGGGGTTACGGACAGCTTTTGAACAGGGTCAAGGGCGGAGAGATGATGATAGCGACCTATGTTGGTTTCTCCTCCGTCGCTTTCATGTGCATAATGTGGTTGCTTTTGCCTTATAAGAATCCCACTATGGTATGGGGATACGCCGGGAAAGGCCTTCGAACTACAATTAGCGTTCAAGAATATTGGGGCGGCGTTCTTAACAATTTCCTTTCGATAAGGATCGGCGAATTTTTCTTCATCCCCACTGGAACCATATTGTTTTTTGCCCTTATGTCCCTACTAATATGGATGTTCTTTCGCACCAAAATGGGTACTGCCATATCGGCTGTCGGCGCCAATCCCGACTTTGCCCGAGCTGCAGGGATAAACATAGACAGAATGCGAACGATATCTGTAATGTTGTCCACGCTGCTTGGAGCTATAGGAATAATCGTTTACGAACAGAGCTTCGGATTCATTCAGCTTTACATGGGACCCTTCTTTATGGCCTTCCCGTCGGTGGCAGCCATCCTGCTCGGCGGTGCCTCTATCAATAGAGCCACTCTAACGCATGTCGTGATCGGCACGTTCTTATTTCAAGGCATATTAACGATGACGCCTTCCGTAATTAATAGCATGCTGCAGACGGATATCTCGGAGGTAATTAGGATCATCGCCTCCAACGGTATGATCCTCTATGCATTGACGAGGGGAGTAAGGGTGAAATCGCGATGAAAAAGAGAGAGGCTAAATTTACAATAAAAAGATTTTTGATGACTAACATCGTGCCAATTCTTTTTATACTTTTGTCAGCCTTTGCCATACCAATTTCGCAATTTTCGGCGAACTACCTGATACAGGAAATGCTAATTCGCTTGGCGAGAAACTCTTTTCTGGTGCTTTCCCTTCTGATACCGATCATAGCAGGCATGGGCCTGAATTTTGGCATGGTGCTAGGTGCAATGGCCGGACAAATAGGGCTGATACTCATAACCGACTGGAAGATATTAGGCATTCCGGGAATGGTCTTGGCCGCCATAATAGCAACCCCTCTGGCGATAGCCTTGGGGTGGATGTGCGGCACTATACTAAATCGTGCCAAGGGAAGAGAAATGGTCACTTCCTATATATTGGGGTTCTTCGTAAATGGCCTCTATCAGCTGGTCGTACTCTACTTTTTCGGATATTTAATACCAATACGCAGCCCGGAACTGGTGCTTTCCAGAGGCTATGGCATCAGAAACGCCGTCAATCTCTTGGGCATCAGGAACTGTCTGGACTATTTTATTCCAGTTACAATTCATGGCGTTAAAGTCCCCCTGGGAACTTTCATCGTTATTGCCATATTCAGCGCCTTCATAGTATGGTTCCGTCGCACCAAGCTAGGGCAGGATATGCGAGCTGTCGGCCAAGATATGGAAGTGGCTCGTTCGGCGGGCATTGCCGTAGAGCGCACCAGATTGATCTCTATAGTGATTTCGACGGTGTTGGCAGCTTACGGACAGATAATATTTTTACAAAACATAGGCACCCTCAACACTTATAACAGCCATGAACAGGCCGGGATGTTCGCCATCGCAGCGCTGTTGGTAGGAGGAGCAAGTGTAGCGAAGGCAACTCTGCCCAACGTCTTCGTAGGAGTCGTGTTATTCCACCTCATGTTCGTCGTATCGCCTATGGCCGGCAAATACCTAATAGGACAAGCACAGCTTGGAGAATACTTCCGAGTTTTCGTCTCTTACGGGGTTGTCGCCTTGGCTCTGGCTATATACGAGTGGCGCCGCGCTCAGGAACGGGCATATGCAAGGCGCATGTTTAGGGGCGAAGCGTAAAAAGATGTACGTCCCATGCAATTTTTCCCGGAGGAGGTAATAAATTTGAAGAAACGCCTTATTATGCAAATTGGCCTCGTAGTTCTGCTAATCGTAATAAGCATATTCTTATATCGAATCGGCAAGGGCTTCCAGCTGATCGTAGAAAATAAAAATTTTACTCTGGGCGACATCGTGTACGAAGCAGAGGGTCCAGTTAGGGTTACTTTCGATGACGAAATCCAGTTAGACCTCAAGAAAAACAGGGCTGATCTGGCCATCTTGGTTGGCTACGGCAAACATAAGATAAAAGTGGAAGTTTTGGACAACAACGGCAACACCATAAGGACAGTCGAAAAGACCTTTTCCCTCAGCGGCAAAGAGGGAGATCTTGTAAGCATACCCGCTCTGCTCAACGGAAGTGACAAATGGATCTTCAGGCGAAACGTCACTTAAGGCATGCTTAAACACCCGATAAGCTCCCACTCCAAGACATGAGTGGGAGCTTATTTTTTCGATTACGAAGCAATTTGGTTGGCATCAATTTGTGGATTCTCAAGCTTCAAGGATCATTTCGTCCATCCCGCCGCCCGGAGGAATCATCGGGAAGACCTTCTCCTTCGTAGGAACGATGCATTCCACCAATGTAGGCCCATCTTGACTTAATGCCATTTGAAGTGTAGAGCTAATCTCATGAGAACGTTCAATTCGATAACCCTTCACTCCAAACCCGCTTGCTATTTCCACCAAAGAGCGCGACGGCGCTTCATTGGTGGCCGAATACCTTTCGCTCCAGAACAGCTCTTGCCACTGCCTTACCATGCCAAGGCTGGAATTGTTTATGACAATCAGCTTGACGGGCAAATTATATCTGACGCAAGTCTCGAGCTCCTGTACGTTCATCAAAAAACTTCCGTCACCGGAAATACAAAGGACGGGTCGGTCTAAAAGAGCAAAGGCCGCCCCAATTGCAGCAGGAAGGCCGTATCCCATAGTCCCGAGACCTCCGGAAGACAAAAAGGTTCCGGGAAACTTTACTTGCCAGTGAAGGGCAGCCCACATCTGGTTTTGTCCCACTTCAGTCGAGACTATTTGTTGAGGCTCGACCATTTTTCTAAGAGACATCAAAAGGGCGCGAGGAGTTATGTAAGAGTTGTCATCGTCGCATACTTCCTCCTGTTTAAATTTCTCTATGCCTTGGAGCCAGGTGGAACGGTCGCGAGCTTTAATTTCCCCATGCAAACCCGATATAATCTTTCCTGCATCGCCTATCAGAAAGTGGGACGCTCTTATGTTCTTGTTGATTTCCGCAGGATCGACATCGATATGTATTATCTTTGCATTCGGAGCAAAGCAGGTCGCTCTACCCGTCGTCCTGTCGGAAAAACGTGTTCCTACCCCAATGACCAGATCAGCTTCCAGGATCGCCCTATTGGCCGCAGGGCGCCCGTGCATTCCGGCCATACCTAAAGACAAAAAATTTCCTTCTGGATAGGCGCCTTTGCCCATGAGAGTGGTAGCCACAGGCATCCTGAATTCGTCGATAAAACTGCTAAATGCTGCGCTTGCTCGAGAGTGTATCACCCCTCCCCCAAGAAGCAACAAGGGCCGTTCGGCTTTATTAATGGCCTCTACCACATCGCCCCACATCGTAAGATCCTCGTTCCTTTCGGGATGATATCCCGGAAATTCTAACTTGGGAGGATAGACAAACTCTCCTTCCTCGTTTTGAACGTCCACGGGCAAAACTATCAAAACGGGACCCGGTCTTCCTGTTGTGGCGATGTAAAAGGCCCCACGCACCGCCTTTGGAATTTCAGAAGCACTTTTTACCAAAAAGCTGTGCTTCACCATTGACATGGAACAGCCAAAGATATCGGCCTCCTGAAATGCATCAGTTCCCATCACCTTCGTAGCTACCTGGCCGGCGATCACGACCACAGGAATGGAATCCATATAGGCCGAAGCCAAGGGAGTCACTATATTGGTAGCACCGGGTCCCGACGTAACGAAACAGACGCCCGGTTTTCCCCTTACCCTCGCATACCCGTCGGCCGCATGCCCTACCGCTTGTTCATGGCGCATCAATACGTGTCTTATCTTTGAATCGTAAAGGGCATCATAAAGCGGAATTACTGTCCCTCCAGGGTATCCGAACACCGTCTCCACGGCCTCTTCTTCCAAGGCCTTAATTATCATCTGTGCCCCTGTCAAACGCATTTTACTCACATCCTTTGGATAATTGAGGCAACACTGTCTCCGACCTCTGAAGTTGTCGCCTCGCCACCAAGCTCCATAGGATGTCTTTGCCGCGGAAAGGCCCTTAAATATTCCAAAACAGCATTTTTTACGGCTTCGGACGCCTCAACTTGTGTAAGATGTTCAAGCATTAAACTTGCCGACAATATGGCAGCTAAGGGATTTGCCCTTCCTGTACCGGCTATATCGGGCGCAGAACCATGAACCGGCTCGAACATCGATAGGCCATCTCCTATGTTTGCGCTGGGTGACAAACCCAACCCGCCCGTAAGTCCCGCCAGAAGATCGCTTACGATGTCGCCAAACAAATTTGGACATAAGATCACGCCATATCCCGAGGGATCTCTTGCAAGCTGATAACAGAGGGCATCTACATTGACCAGTTTTAGTGATATCCCCTCTTTTGAGGTCTCCTCTTTCGCTATTTCTTCCCAAAGGCCGTACAGCTCTTTCACGGCGTTTGATTTCGTCGCTAGCACTATTTCGCTTGCCTTTCTGCGACGGGCCAAGTTGCAGGCATAGCGCGTAATGCGCCTAACGCCCATTTCCGTAGCCAAAGCCAACTGTGCAGCAAATTTCATGGAAGGATCAACTTTTAGGGAAAGAGCTCCCTTTAACGTATATGAAGGTCTCTTCATATCCACCGTCGCCTCGATCTCTTCATTAGAAAGAAAGCCCAAACCTACGTAAAGGTCTTCAGTGTTTTCTCTGACCACAACTATATCCATGTCCTCTCCCCTCTTCAAAGGCGTAGGAACATTGGGATAGGTTGAGGCAGGCCTCAAATTAACGTATTGATCGAAATAAAACCTCGTCTTCAGCAATATTCCCCGCTCAAGGACACCCGGAGGAACCCTGGGATCTCCTATGGCTCCCTGCAGCAGCGCGCAGCACTGCTGCATCTCTTCCAGCGCTTCGTCCGGCAAGATCTCTCCTGTATTCAAGTAGTGTTCGGCCCCGTAGGGAAATTCTCTCCACTCCACGGAAAAACCAAACGAACTTGCAGCAGTTTCAACGACCTTTCGCGCCTCAGTAATCACGTCTTTCCCTATGCCATCTCCCGGCAAAAGCCCAATACGATACGTCATTTTAGCATCATGAGTCATCTTCCCCACTCCCTCTCCTCGACATTACACCGTGCTCACATACTGCGGAAAGATGTTAATCCCTCTAGCCTCCGCAATTTGGACCAGTCGATTTACGGCGTTTAAATAGGCCTTTATGCTCGCCTCTATGACGTCGGTGCTCGCTCCTCTTCCTTGGGCCAACACGCCCTTCAATTTCACAACTACCACCGCTTCTCCCACTGCATCGGAGCGCTCGCTGACTGCGGAAATCTTGTAGCTGACCAACTCCGGTTCGATGTTTATTATCCTTTTTATCGCCTTGTAAGCTGCATCAACAGGGCCGTTGCCTGTGGCGGCATCGCTCACAGTCCTTTCGCCGTCGGAAATCACCACGGTAGCAGATCCCCTGCCGCCCGCTCCCACATTGACCATGAAATCCCTCAACTCAAAGGTCCTCTTCGTTGCGCCTCCAAGAATTTCGTCCACGACCAAAGCTTCAATATCGCCGTCGCTGACGATGCCCTTTTTATCGCATAAATCCTTGAATAACACGAAGGCCTTTGCCATCTCTTCTTCGTTTAAATGATATCCGAGGCCTTTTATCCTCTCCGAAAAGGCGTGTCTCCCGGAATGCTTTCCCAACACCAATTTAGTGTCGGGAGCTCCTACGTCCTGAGGTCTCATGATCTCGTATGTCCTCTTATCGCACAAGACACCGTGCTGGTGTATTCCTGCCTCATGAGAAAAGGCGTTATCTCCTACGACTGCTTTATTGGGAGGTATGACGAAACCAGTCAATCGCGACACAAGCCTGCTAGTAGGATAAAGGTGAGTGGTGTTTATGCCTGTCTCGGTTCCAAAGTACTCTTTTCTGGTACGCAGGGCCATGACAATTTCTTCCAGTGAAGCGTTGCCGGCGCGTTCGCCTATTCCGTTTATTGTGCACTCTACCTGTCTTGCTCCCGCCTTAACTGCCACCAGGGAATTTGCCACGGCCAAGCCCAAGTCATCATGACAGTGAACCGACCATATTACATCTTCTCTACCTACGCCCTTCATCACCCTAGAAAAGAAATCTCCAAATTCTTCGGGTATGGCGTATCCCACGGTATCGGGCAAGTTTAAAGTGGTTGCCCCGCAATCTGCTGCGACCTTAAAGGCTTCTATCAGAAATTCGGGGTCGGACCTGCTGCCATCCTCGGCGGAAAATTCCACGTCGGCAACGAGGCTTTTGGCATAACCTACAGCGGAACGAATTTCTTCCAACACTTCTTCCCTCGTCATCTTGAGCTTATATTGCATATGGATATCGCTTGTGGCTATGAACACGTGAATGCGCGGACGCTCTCCATATTTTACCGCCTCAAAGGCAGCCCTTATATCTTCTCTTCTTGTTCTAGACAATCCTGCTATGATGGGACCTTTAACCTTTTCAGCTATAAGTCGGACGGCCTCTGCGTCTCCCGGTGAAGCGGCAGGGAAACCGGCTTCTATGATATCTACGCCTAAGGCAGCCAATTGATAGGCAATGTGAAGCTTTTCCTGCGAATTTAAATTTATTCCCGGCGACTGCTCTCCATCCCTAAGCGTCGTATCGAATACTCTCACACGATCGTCACTCATCATTCTACATCTCCTTTTTTTAATTTTCCGGAGCTTTTTTGGCATCGAGCCAGGGCATCATCTTTCTAAGTTCAAAGCCGACCCTTTCTATAAGGTGATTTTTCTCCCTCTGCTGCCAAGCTCTCATTTGAGGCCTGTTGCATTGATTTTCAAGTATCCAGTCTTTAGCAAAGCTGCCCTCTTGAATGTTTTTCAAAAGCTCCTTCATCGTCTCTCTGACTTTCGAGTCAATGACTTTCTTACCTGCTACCATGTCCCCATATTTGGCCGTATCGCTCACCGAATAGCGCATCCAAGACAGCCCGCCCTCATACATCATGTCCACTATCAGCTTAAGCTCGTTCAAACATTCGAAATAAGCAATTTCCGGCTGATATCCGGCCTCGACCAGGGTATCGAAACCTGCTTTGACCAACTCCGTCACTCCACCGCAGAGGACAGCCTGTTCTCCAAATAGATCCGTTTCCGTCTCCTCGGCAAAAGTTGTCTCAATCAAACCTGCTCGTCCGCAACCTAAAGCACAGGCATAAGCTAAAGCCATCTCTCTGGCCGAACCCGACGCATTCTGATGAACTGCAAATAGCGCAGGAACGCCCTTTCCTTCCTGATAGGTTCTACGCAGCAGATGCCCAGGGCTTTTGGGAGCGACCATGAAGACGTCTACGGTGGAAGGGGGTATGATCTGATGAAAATGAATGGTAAAACCGTGGGCGAAAACCAGCGCTGCTCCATCTTTTAGGACAGGAGCCACTTGTTCTTCGTAGATTTTAGCCTGGATGTGATCGGGAACGAGAAAGACGACCAGGTCGCTCATGGCCACCGCCTCTTTTACATCCCGCACCTCCAAGCCATCCTGGCGTGCCCTTTCTATAGAAGAACTCCCTTTGTGAAGACCAACCACTACGCTCAGACCACTGTCCCGCAAGTTCTGCGCATGGGCATGGCCTTGACTTCCGTAACCCAATACTGCGACCTTTTTATTAGCCAAAACTTTTATGTCAGCATCTCCGTCATAATAAACCCTTGCCATATTCTATTCCTCCTTAATATTAGTCGTGCAAAATTTTATGCTAGTTTCAATTCATACTCTTCGCATCGGCCTGAAACTTTGTCTTCAAATCCTACGCGCTGCATTGCCACGGCTCCGCTTGAAGCTACTTCCAAAATCCCGAAAGGCCTCATGGCAGACAAGAAGGCTTCAACCTTGCCCTTGTCTCCGGTGACCTCGAAGACCAAGGCATCTCCGCCCACATCTACAGCTTTTCCTCGAAAGGCTTCGGCCGTTTGAAGGACATGAGGCCTGATCTCCAATGGAGCCGAAACTTTGATCAACATGATCCAACGTTCCACATAGGGAGCCTGACTCAAATTTCTCACCTCCACTATCTCTATTAATTTATCCAGCTGCTTCACAATCTGGTCGACAACCCTTTCGTCGCCTTCTACAACCATGGTAAATCGAGAAAATCCCTCGATATGGCTATGACCCACGCTTAAGCTCTCCACGTTGTATCCTCTTCGTGCTATTAGGGCTGCTATGCGAGAAAGCACTCCGGGATTGTCCTCAGCTAATACTCCTATAACATATTTCACAATTATCACCTCCTTCATAAAAAAATAAAAAGGTCGGGACCCCTGTAACGCTTACGGGTCCCGACCTTGGAAGCTAAGGGTAATAAGAGCCCTATGCTCCGGGAGGGGACCCGCAGCTTATAATTATTAGAACTAGCACTAGGACCAATTCCATGCATACTACGCCTTGGTGTAACATCTGCGTTTCCCCTCCTTCTAGCGGTAAATTTCCGATCATTCTAATTTGATCGCAGAGACATGTCAAGCAAATAAAATTAACTTGCAATTCAGAATATTTAGGAGCCGCGTCCGTCGCTACTTAATTGTTGCGATAGCTAAAAGACTCTGCATCACCTCCGCGTTATCGTAGGTTTCAAGCTTGCCTTCATCTCCAAGTTTGGCAATTGACGGATCTATGGGCAGTTTGGCCAAAATAGGGATGTTATGTTCTTCCAACTCTTCCGAGTGGCTAGAACCGAAGGGCTCCCACGCCTGATGACAGTAAGGACATATGGCATAACTCATATTTTCCACTGCACCTAAAACTGGTATGGACAACATGTTAGCCATGTTCACTGCCTTAATTACAACCATGGCCGAAAGGGACTGGGGTGATGTGACAGCCAAAAAACCATCTAAAGGCAATAGTTGCATGATCGTGAGGGGGGCATCAGAAGTGCCAGGTGGCAAGTCTACCAACAGATAGTCAATCTCTCCCCACGTCACATCTTCCCAAAATTGCTTTATAACGTTTGCTACAAGGGGTCCTCTCCATATCACAGGTTTGTAAGGATCATCTAAGAGAAGATTTATGGACATTACGCGGATCCCAAGATTTGGCGAAACCGGTGGAATTAAGCTGGAAAAAGCAGCCTTAGGCATTCCATCCACCCCTAAAAGTTTTGGAATGGATGGCCCTGTGAGGTCTGCGTCCAGAATACCTACCTTAAATCCTTGTCGCTGTAAAGCTACAGCTAACAGAGCAGTAACAGAGCTTTTTCCAACGCCCCCTTTGCCACTTCCTATAGCTAATACATGATCCACTCCCACTTTCTTGGCTTTGGCGATTGGCGCACTATCGTGGTCTTCATTCATAACAAATCCCTCCTTCGTTCCCAATTGATTATCCTGATCCAAACATACATGACTCTCTGTGAGGAAAAAACACAAGAAATTCCTTTTCGTTCCTCGTAAAGCAAACGCTGTATATTATACTTTATAGATAATGAATATCAATATCTATATCTATATCTATAATACCGAGCGAAGGAACTATTCTTTTGGATTCTCATCACCGGTAAGTTTTCGCACTAACTATTGAATAGAGCCTCCCATATATTGACATAGCAACTCTTCTTGATAAAATCATAAATGAGTATCAATTTCAATATACTTAAAGTTAAGGAAATAACGCAAAGAGATTCGTCAACCAAAGAATAGGAGGTGTAACAGAAATGCAAAAGGAGATAGGTTCAGCAATTATGGCGGCAAATACCTTCGTCGAAAATGAGACCAGCGATCGTCTTGAAGCACTCACGAGAGGACATGGAATGCTCAATCTTGCTGTGTATAGTGTAGCTAACGTAGTAGTCAAAGAAATCCTTCAGGGGCGCAGCATAAAGCTTTCAGACGCTAATATGGAATATCTACCAGTGGATGCAATAGTAGAAGCTGGGATAAAAGCGGCCAAAGAGGCTGGTGCCGATGCAGCAAACGCTGCCCTCATTGTTGCAGCGTTCTTAAATCTCATGGGAACAGCGTCGAGAGCCGGAGTCCCGGCTGGGAACAGAAAGCTTGGTTCGTTGGCCAGGATTAAGGCCGGTGCATGCAGAGCCGGTGTTCAAGCAATACCCACTTCTAAGCTAACTAACAAAGTTTCAGGCTTTCCTGCAGTTAAAGCAATTTACGAAGCTATTGACAAGGGCGAGATATGTCGTTTTAGCGGAGAAGTTGTCCCTCCCTTCGTAGCAGGTGGAGCCGTTTATGGTCATAGCGTTTTAGGAGAGGATATGATTTACGTTGATCTAGCTAAAAAGGGGACGAAGGTAGGAGTGGAGGCCATGTTTAGAGCATACCAAGGTGTTGGCATCAACCCTAATCCATGGCTTTCGGCTGCAATCGCAGCAGCAGCTGTTCTAGAAATAGTTAATCCGGATGGAATGATAGGTCAAGAATATGGCGAATTTTTTGTCCAGGGAACAGGATATCTTGTCGGCAAGGGCGCTGCAGAAGCGGCCGGACTTCCCCCAAAGCTTCATATGCGCGGAACAGGGAAGGAATACGACACAGCGACGTTAATTGGAGATATGGGAATGATCTTGAAGGATGTTGGAGCACCCACCGTTGTCGGAATGATGACCCTTAACGAGATGATAGCGATCTTTCAGGAAGGTCCCATGATTGGCGCAGGATTTGGAGCAGGTCCCGTTAACCCCCCGCTTGCTCATCTTGTAGCTGACTCCATATGTGCTTCCATGAAGCTCCTTGAGACTGGCGGAGATGTCGAGGCAACTGCGGACATGATACGTGACATGAAGCTTAATGAATGGATCGATCCAGAGATTGCCGCAGCTTCGGCAAATATGGTAGCTCACAAAGCAGAGCAACTCACGCGCGGCCCGGTTACAGAAGCAGTCATTAAGGGAACCCAGGGAATTCGTTACAACATGGAGTACCGCATAGCCAAGTACACATGGGATGGCCTCAAGGCAGGCAAGACCCTTGAAGAAATATGCCACGACATAGATCTCAAGAGGCTAACGAAGGTTGAGGAACGTTCGAGCATGATATTCAGCAACTTTTTCAATCGAAAGATATCGATTAAGTTCAACAAGCTAAAGGGGGGAGCCCGCAGAGACCATCCTTTCGCTCAAACCTTCTGGGGGTTCGATGCCGATATAGATGCAGTTGTCACGGTAGATGGCAAGGAGTTTAAGATTGAAGGTTTATCTCATAAAGTAACGCCGGATGTTGTGCTTAATCAAAGAACCGAGTGGACCATCCCCATAACTGTAGCATCAGCAGTGGCTCAGGAGTTAATGTACATTGGTTGCTGCACTGTCAATGCGGTCATACCTGCTGCTGTAGCTGCCGCTTCTGGCAAATTGGATCCAAAAGATGCTGCTAAACGAGCTGTAAAAGGAGCCAACATCACAAACGCTATACCTGGAGCCGAAGAGAAGGCCTATAAAGTGGGCCAGCTTGCAGTGCGTTTAGCGAAAGATATGCAAGATGTAGTTGATTAGGTAAAAAACAGCGAAGAAAGGGGATAACAATGCTCCTGATAGTTAACGTGGATAGCATAACAGGGGAGGCATTACCTTATCTGATCGATGGGTTGATGGCTCGCGGTGCCTCAAGCGTTCACGCTATACCAGCCATTACGAAAAAAGGAAGAAGCGAATATATTTTTTTAATCGACTTGCCCAAATCACAGCTTGAAGGCATAAGATCTTTTTTATCAATTGAGCTGGACACATTGGGCATGAGAGCTATAGAGCCCGAACATATCCCCTTTCACCCCATCCGCAACGGTATTGTGCGAATGGAATTTCCAAATGGGGAGGGCGATGTCATCAATGTTAATGTGAAGATTTTAGCTGGAACCAATGAAGAGATTCTTCAATGCAAAGCCGAATATGAGGATTTGAAAGCAGCACTAAATAAAATAAATAGGAATAACAAGCACGTATTCTCCTTTAAAGTCCTCAAAGCAGCAGTTGAATTGGCTGTAATGAGCAAAACACAAGTCAATGTATATGGGTATGTGTTCAATTTCGAGGAACCCTACTTTCCCCCATCACATTAAGCAAATTAGGAACATAAAGAACAATATACATTACAGCTATAAGATTGTATGTGTGGAATAGCTTGCATATTACCCTTGGGGGGTATATATCGGCGGAGGGCCGGGTGGACGCATCTCCTATATGGCTTTGCGAATGATGGGCGAGGACAACGTGAAGATAGTTATGAATGAAGAACCAACGATCATCTGTAGCTTACCATATGGGGTTGGCAGAAGGCTCGTACCCCAAGGCCCTGAAGCACTGGTGGTAGACCTTTCCAAGGGTGGGCGCCTGCCCAAAGATATGCCGAAAGATGTCGTGCATGGCGTCGTGAAAGAACTTGATATAGCTTCCAAAAAAGCTTATATGGAAGAGGCTGATGGGCAGGTCGAGATTTCCTTTGAAAAGCTCATTTTAGCCACCGGCGCCGTCCCATGGATTCCTCCTGTATCAGGTGTTTTGCGGGAAGGCTCGTCACCTGTAACATCTGATGGCAAAGACACATGGGTTATGTATGGAAATGAACTTGTCGAGAAATCCAGGTTGGCGCCCAACGTCTATGTCATCAGGGGAGCAGATGACGCTCGAAGACTTGATAAGTTCGCCTCTCGCGGCAAAAGCGTGGTTGTAGTGGGAAGCGGTGCCATTGGACTGGAAATGACAGAAGCCCTCCACGATCGCGGACTTAAAGTCCATATTGTCGAGGTATTGCCGCATTTGAGCGTGGCCTTGGACGCAGATATGGCATCTTTGATTGAAAAGCGTGCGCTCGAGCGGGGCGTTAAAGCCTATACCGGCGTGAGTGTGACTGACGTAACACCCGAAGGTGTAGTTTTGTCCGATGGCTCCACTATCAAAGCTGATGGTGTGCTCTTCGCTACAGGCGTGCGCCCTAACCTAGCATTAGCTAAAGCTTGCGGGCTCAAAATGGAGCGGGGAATCGTGGTCGACTCTCACATGAGGACATCTCATCCCGATGTCTACGCCGTGGGGGATGCCGTACAGGTCGTTGATGCACCCACTGGCAGGTCGATGTTGCCCCTAATAGGCACCCTTGCCATGCGACAAGGGTTGGTTGCGGCGTCAAACATTACAGGTATGCCTGCAGAGCTTCCGCCCGTTACAATATGGGGAGTTAGCTCATTCTTTGACCTGCATTGGGCCAGCGTAGGGTGGAGCGAAGAGGCGGCAAACAAAGCAGGGATCCCTGTAAAGACGATCGTCCTTCCTGTTAGAACGAGGGATAATGCTATGCCTTTGGGGAAAGACGGTTATTGGAAGGTCGTTATCTCGAAAGAAAAAGCTGCTGGTTTAAAAGAAGGGCAAATAATCGGTTTTCAAGTTGTGATCGAAGGCGATCCCGTGATCAACTTGAGCGAGCGTTTTTTGGACATCATTACCGCGAAGGAAAGCATATCAGAGATTTTGCGCCACTACTTTGCTCATTGTCCTTCGCAAAACGCCGTGGACGACCCCTACCTCGCGCTATTCTTTAATTATCAGGCAACCCTTGCCTCCAAATCCAGGCCACGGCCTATATAGGCTGGGTACGCCAAAGCTAGGTTATAATATATACTACTGGCAATATATTTTTAGGGGTGAAAAGTCATGAAAAGTGGTGCTGAGAAAAAAACACCTGAATTTGTATATCGAGATGGCAAACCAGTGGCTGTAATTTTAGATATTAATGAATATCGGGAGCTGTTAGAACGCTTGGAAGACGTGGAAGATCTGAAACTTTTGGAAGAGATGCGCAAAAAGCCCCTGCATTTTAGGGAATTGGATGAATTTTTGAGAGAATGTCAGAGTGGACGAGTATAGAGTTTACCTGGAACGGGCAGCCGAACGGGATTTAAAGCGCCTTTCTTCCGAAGATTTTGACCGCATTATCTCTAATATCAGAGCTTTGGCCGAAAATCCAAGACCTGCAGGTTGCCGTAAAATAGTGGGGTCAAAGAATGATTGGCGGATCCGTGTCAGAGAATATCGCATAATTTATGAAGTTGACGACGAGAAAAAGGCTGTAATGGTAATGCGGGTAAGACATCGCAGAGATGCATATCGGTAGTCAACAATAGTATTGGTTCTCTATATTCCTAGGTAGAATTACATATATTCCGTATCATGCTTCGCTAAGGAAACCACGAGAAGAAGTTGGATCCATTTGGGTCTGATGCCGCTTGTTGTAATGTCGTAGCAAGCGACATGCATTGCTAATCGGGACTATCCTAGATTTTGCGTAAAGTTCCAACAGATGCAAAACGAGGCGTTTAAAATATGGGGCCGTAGCCGCCGAAGCTCCTTTTCATATCATCATATGCGCCTTTGCCTAAGAGAAATTTATATATATCATTGGCCTTTTTCTCCGGATCGATGTCTTTGAACGCCTCTGGGTATAAGACGGTACCCACGTAATAAGCGTTGGCAAAACAAGTGCCCAAGTTTGTGGTGTAGTGGTTATAGGGGAGAGTCAAATAAACTCTCCCCTGTTTAAACGCCGACAGGTGTTTGTAAAAGTGCGGATTTTTTTCTATATCTGCCTGGATTAGATGTCTTCCGCCGCCATCGATGAAAATCACGTCCGGATCCCATTCCAAGAGTTTTTCCCTGTCTATAAAAATATGGTCGCCTTTTAGTCCCTCTACGACGCTTTTAACGCCTAAAAACTCAAAAGGAGGATAGGACTTAAGGGTGCTATCGATGCCATGCGACCCTTTATGTCCAATCCCGCCTACATATACTTTTTGCCGATGTTCGCTCACTGCTGCTGTTCGTTCAAATAAGTCTTGCTTCATCTGCGTGAAAAATTCGACGAGGGCATCTGCCCTTCTATCGTTGCATTCCATTATTCGTCCGATCAGCCCGAAGGAATCGAAAACTGTCTCGTCGAAAGTCGCCAAGGGACCATAGGACAGCACTACAACGGGAACGCCCAGTTTGTCCTGTAGTTTTTCTGCGTTTTGCCCTTGCATGTATGTTACAAAAAGCAGGTCGGGTTTGCAGGCAAGGGTTGCTTCTGGATCTGGTCCGCGGTCTATATAGGCTGGCCCTCCGGGGCCTATCGTGGGAAGGGATTTGAACTCTGGGTGGGCATAGGCATAAGGTCGCCCTGTTGGGTCTTTTTCCATCTCTTCCACGCCGACCACTTTTTCTGTTTGGTTCATATAGACTACAAGCCTAAGCGCTCCCGGTCCTGCGCAAACTATCCTTTTCACAGGAAGGTCAATCGTTACAGATCTACCTGCCAGATCTGTAACGGTTAGAGGTTCCGCCCCTACAACAGAAGAGGTCATCCAAAGGAGGGCGAGCGCCGCTCCAAAAGCCAAAACGCGTTTTGGTGCAAATATTCCTTTTTTCATGCTCCTACCTCAACTTTTGTAAAAATTCTTTCCTTTTTGGTATCGAATGTTGGAATGACTATGAAGTGATCATCTACGCGGTGCATAACAACACGAATGTCAAAGACCTCTTCTATGAGCTTAGGAGTAAGGATCTCCCGTCCACCGTAGGCATAAACCTCGCCATCTCGCAGCAAGAGAAATTTGTCGGCAAAACGAAGGGCCAGGTTTATGTCGTGGAGAGAAAAAATTATCGCCATGCCCCTTTCTCTTGCCAACTCGCAGAGCAAATTCATCACCTCGAACTGTCGATGGAGGTCGAGGCTGCTGGTCGGTTCATCGAGCAGGAGTGCATCTGGCTCTTGAGCTATGGCTCGGGCCAAAGCGACTCGCTGGATTTCGCCCCCGGAGAGTTCTCTGACGGGACGAAGGGCGTACTTCTCAAGCCCCATAGCGCACAGGGCTTCGTCAACTACTTCGAAGTCTCTATCTGTAGGATTCCACCTCATGTGGGGTTTTCGTCCCAACAGCACGGCATCGAAGACGGAAAGCTCACCTTCAGGAGAACGTTGCGGTACATAAGCGACCTTTTGCGATATCTGCTGGCGATTTAGCTCGCTTAGGTTGTCGCCATCGAGCATAACAACTCCTAACCACGGCTTCAGTAAGCCATTGAGGCACTTTATAAGCGTCGATTTACCCGAGCCGTTCATACCGAGGATTGCCGTTGTGGTCCCTCTCTCCACTGAGATCGTTATCCCTTTTAGGACTACATCTTTTCGGTATCCAAATGAGACATCTTTGGCTGTTAGGATTTTCCATATCCTCCCTTCATGAGCAGATAGAGAAAAAGCGGTGCCCCCATGAAAGAGGTTACGATGCCGACGGGAAGCACAATTGGCGCCATAACGCTCCTGGCAGCCGTGTCTGCGCAGAGCAGTATCAAAGCTCCCACAACGCACGATTGGGGCAATAGATGGCGGTGATCTCCGCCCACCAATCTACGGGTTATGTGTGGTGCGACGAGGCCTACGAATCCGATAACGCCAAAAGTTGCGACCGCTACAGCGGCAATTAAAGCAGCTATTATGAGGCTCATCTTTCTCAGGCGTTCGGCATTTACGCCGAGGCTCTTCGCAACATCGTCTCCTGCGGCGAGGGCGTTCATGTTCCAGCGGTTGAGCAAAAAGAACAAGCTCGCGGGCACGATGAAGAGGACCATTAGAAGGAGTTCATTCCAGGAAGCCCTCCCCACATCGCCGAAGGTCCAAAACACGATAGATGCCACCTCAATGTCGCTGGCGAAATATTGGATCATCATAGTGCCCGACGTGGCGAGCGCTGACAGGGCGACCCCCGATAGCACAATAGCTTCGGGAGATAGGCGCCTTCTTTGGCTCAGGAACAAGATGAGCCATGTGGAGGCGAAAGCCCCTAAAAAGGCGAACATGCTCACGCCCCAAGGCAAACCTGCCAAGAAGCTTTCGTTTTTGCCGCTCGGTCCCAAACCTAAAATGACGAGAGCAACGGCAGCTCCAAACGCCGCCCCCTGAGAGACCCCAAGCGTATAAGGAGAAGCAAGGGGGTTGTGCAGGATGCACTGCATCGCCACCCCTCCCATGGCAAGACCCCATCCGGCGAGGACCGCTCCAATGATCCTAGGAAGCCTGATACGCCATAGGATGGTAGATGTAACGTCATCGGAACGCCCTAACAAGGCTGCAAAGGCATCGCTTAAATTTACTTGGAAGGAGCCTACGGAGAGGGAGACGAAGACCATCGCCATAAGCCCTAAGGCGAGAGTGAAAAACATCACTTTGCGACGGTAAGTATATGCTTTATATGCCTCGATAGTAGATCTGCTTGACATTGGGAGCCCCCTTATAAAATGAGTATTACGAATAATATAATCCATAACACTCAGATGTCAACTCTCCTATCTTCCTCAAAAATAATCTCTTCGAAAGGAGTTTGTATCCTAATAATTGACAAAGAGGATAACCATCTCGAGAATCCCTTTTAGATGAAATTTTTCTTTAAGGATCTAAGCCATTACGGCCACGGAGGTATCTACGGGCTGGACCAAAGTACATGCATTAAAGCACAAAGCCATGGTGAGGACATATACAGGCTGGAGGAGATGCGACACGGATAAAAAACTGCTGGTAACTAGGAACTCTATAGACATTGTATGGCTATCCAGGGAAATAGTTCAATCTTCAGAAAGACTATCCCACGCCTCTGAGAACAAGATAAGGAGTCTTAACGATATGGTAAAGGGGTAGACATGTCGTTTCAGGACGACAAGAGAAAATTTCGACATTTTTACCGTTCCCCTTCTTTCATAACTCGGACATAATAAACCCAATTCCCGTATTGAACCCGTCTGATCCTGCCTTCGGCGACGAGGCGATCAATGCTTTTTTCGTCGGAGCCCTTGCGGCGCAAAACCTCTTTGACGGCGTCGCTGCGCATGGGGTGGACGGCGGTGATGTTTAAAATTTCCTCTACAGGGTCGTCGGTAACTACAAAGGCGTTGCCCTCGTAGCCCGTTAGCGTTTCTGTATCAATCCCTTGCTCTGTAAATATTGCATAGGCGGCTGCGACCGTCTCTGCATCGGGCATCTGTACCCATGAGGCGGCAGGAGGACGGGTGGGGACGGAAATGTAGGCCTTGCTGGGACTCAGGCTGGAGGAGATAAACCGAGCAACTTTTTCAAGTTCCGCCGGTCCGTCGTTAAGACCCTTCACAAGCATGGTTTCGCTGCACAGCGTGCCTTTATAGGAACGAGCGAATTCCTCCATGCCGACAAGGATATCGCCATGATCAAGGGATGGGTGCGGGCGGTCGATTCGTTTCCATAAGTTTTCCGTAAGGGCGTCAATTTTCAGGCTGACCCAATCCGCAACATATAGAGCCCTCCTTACATCTGCCTTCGAGATGAGAGAGGCGTTGGAAATAACGGCTACAGGAATGCCCGTTTCCTTCAACCTCAATAGCAACTCTTCAAGGGCGAGGTCAAGTGTGGGTTCACCATCGGGAACGATTGTTAGATAATCGACTCGTTCTCCCGTTTCCACAAGCTGCGAGAGTCTTTTTTTGACACGAGCAGCGAGTTCTTCCGGATCGCTGTAGTGCTGGCGCTGGGTCTCCATGCGCAACGTTGGCCCGATCTGGCAATAGACACATGTATAAGAACAGATCTTATAGGGGATGTTGTTAATGCCAAGGCTCGAGCCCAACCGACGAGACGGAACGGGACCGAATATGCTCATGAGAAACACCTCCTTCTAGATGACCTTTCTCATTTTGATGATTATGCACCCTCTTGCCCGCCTTCAACGACGTCGCCAAGCCCTATTTTGACAGAAAATAGGGCTTGGCAGTCTTCCACAAACTTAAATACTGCATAATGGGCAGCTGCCGCCGTCGCTTCCACTGCTGCCTGCTGCTTTGCGCAACGACGGGCCTTCGAGGAGCATAACCACGTGGCCGCGGCATTGAGGGCACTGAATCTCCCTCTCTGATTCTCCATAAAACTCCTCACCGCAATTGAGGCATCGAAAACGCCTTTGATTCATATCCTTCACCTCCGACAAAAATTATTGCTGTTACTGTACCTCTTTCAAGAAAACTTCCTCTGTTTCAGATGCCTTTAAGGTTTCTACGCGCAGAGCGCCTTTGGGACAAACCGCCACACAGTCGATACACCCGTAGCATTCTGGCGAAATGGGAAGCTTTTCCTTCTTGCCTTGGGTCTGTAACGCCTGTGATTTCTCGATGAGCGGCACGAGAAGACGGTCTGGGGCATCGCAGACGGAAGTGCAAACCCTACAACCTGCGCACTTCTCCGTATCCATCACTATAGGGCTCCTTTTGATCAATGCAGCTGCTATCGTCCCTATTGTGCCGCCTGGACACAGGTGAGCGCAGAACGTTCTGGGCTCAAATACGATTGCTAAACCCGCCGCCAAAGCCAGCATGACTTGGCAAAATCGCAGGAACAAATAGCCATGCTGAGCGTAAGAAGCATAAGCTACTGGCAAGCCCTTATGGATATTGACAAGCCAAACGATCCAGGCGAAATATCCAATCATACCGATGAGGAATGCGCTTTGAAGGACTCTGTCCTTGTTTAGCCATCTGGGGAAGGGCAATAATCTCAAAGAGATCTTTGACCAGATTAGATCGATGAATCCGCCATTAGGGCAGAGTAGGCCGCACCATATCCTCCCATGGAATGCGGAGAGTAAGCCACCCAAGGCTATCATCAAGACGCAAAACCACCATTGTTTCAGCAGGAGCACAGCCACGACGAAAGCTACCATAAGCTGCACTTGCATCACAGAGCGAATGCCCTTCCACGTTTTGGGGTCTATCTGCCCTTTCCCTTCCATCTATATATCCCTCCGCTTCTGAGAGCGCTGCGCTCCAACTTGTGGGAATTTATTTTACCATACCCATGTAAGGTATATCAAGCCAGACAAATCAAATGTCTACCATCTCATTTCAGCACCAAAAGATTAGTCCAAAGATCTACAAAAGTTCTCAACTTCAGCCATAAATAGGCTCAGCACGAGATTTTTTTCGCCCTTATAACTATAAAAGACCCTTCGCCATACCCCTCTTTGACCGACTCTGGTCCCTGAATCTCGGAAAGGTCTCGAAATATGGCTCCGTAGGGGCAAACTGTGACACATGCACCACACTGGTTGCAGAGAGTTTGGTCTATGATTGCTTTGCCATCTTCCACTTTTATGGCTCCTGTGGGGCATGTCTTAGCGCATACCCCGCAACCTTGACATATATTGGGATTTACAGCATATGCCAATTTATTGCCCCCGCAATTCCTCTTATGCTTCGTGATGCCCGTTACAAGCAGTGTCTGCACTATGTTCCTTGCCATGATGACAAGAGTTGGAACTTCCGGAAAGATTGCCCTTTATAAATGCTTCGAGCGCGCTATCTACGCTCATGGGATCGCACGTTTGAACCGTTATGCCGAAAGAGGCAAACAAATCTCTTGCCCTTGGCCCCATATCTCCTGCTATCACTATATCCACATCAAGATCCTTCATCCATCTGGGCAGCACTCCCGGTGCATGTCCAGGATTAGTGTAAATCTCTTCTTTTACAACCTTGCTTCCATCGATCTCAACGAGTCTAAATTCTGGAGCGTGGCCGAAATGGGGACAAACAACACCCCTATCAGCAGCAATCATCACTTTCATGACATCATCTCCTCTTTCTATTGATTTCTACCATTGTAACAATGGCATCCCACATTCGCTCTATTTCGTCTTTTATATTTCCTCTATCGACCTCTACCACCGGCACTCCTCGCGATATAGCTTCAACAAAAACCTCGTCGAAGGGAAGTTTACCGATCAATTCTATGCCTCGCTGATTACAGTATCTTTCGATCTCGCGGCCTATTTCCTCGTTTAAGTCGTATTTGTTTATGCAGACTGCAGCCGGAACGCGGAAGTGTTTGCAAACTCCCGCCACGCGTTCCAAATCGTAGACCCCTGACACAGTGGGTTCAGCTACCAATAAAGCCATGGTAGCTCCTGAAAGGGACGATATTACCGGGCAACCTATACCTGGCGGCCCATCGGTGATAATATACTTTAACGCTTTTTCTTCGGCCAATGCCTTAGCTTTCTGCCTCACCAAAGCCACGAGCTTTCCCGAGTTCTCTTCTCCGGGAATGAGTCTTGCATAAACCAAAGGGCCATACCTGGTCTCGGACACGAACCAGTGGCCCGATAGGACATCTTCCATCACTATTGCGCCGGCTGGGCATGCATGAAAACAGAAACTGCACCCTTCACACGAGAGGCGATCGACCTTAAAGTCTTTTATTGCGCCGAACCGACATAGCTTTTGACAAAGGCCGCACTTGTTGCACTTTTCCTCTTCGATGCGAGCTTTTTTCCCGCTCCAAAATTCACCCTTTTCTGCTATTCTGGGAGACATGACAAGGTGAAGATCGGAGGCGTCTACATCACAATCTGCCAAAATCTTGCTCTTCCCAATGGCAGCGAACGAAGCTGCTATACTGGTTTTTCCCGTGCCGCCTTTACCGCTTATTATTACAATTTCGTTCATAGGGCTTTCCTTTCTTGGTGTTTAAGCGTTATATGTGGCATGAAGCCGACCTTTTTTAAGTGTGTAGAAGAGATCTAAAAAGGCATCGTGCCATCGCGTCTTCCCTTCTACCAGGGGAATACCTTTGGAGTAAAGAGTAGCGATATCCCTGTCGAAAGGAATTTTTAGCAACACAGGTATCTCGCTCTCGCGACAATATTTCTCTATCAGGCTATCGCGTGAAGGACTCGAACGATTGATTACGACCCCGCAAGGGATGTTAAGATATCTTATCATCTCCACTGCCAGAGAAAGATCATTCAGCCCAAAGGGGGTCGGCTCGGTGACCAAGATAGTATAGTCGCTCCCCTGTACAGCCTCTACCACTGGACAAGAGGTGCCCGGAGCCACGTCGATTATCACGTCCCTTTGATTATCAATTTGACCATCTATATACATCTTGGCTTTCCTTATTACTGGTGTTGACATGGGTTCCCCTGTATTGAGCCTTCCTTGGACAAGTTCCAGATTTTTGCGATAACCTATTTCAACAACACCCACCTGCCTATTAGCTTCTGCAATAGCTGACTCTGGACACAAATAAGAACAGGCTCCACAACCGTGACACAGCTCAGGGAAAACAATCACCTTGCTCGGAAGGGACGCTATGGCATGATAAGCACATACTTCTGCGCATCTGCCACAATGATTACACCTATCAGCGTCTATTCTGGGAGTGGGGACATGCACAGGCTCTGCTCTTTCGATAGACGCGTGCACAAACAGGTTGGCATTCGGTTCTTCTACGTCACAGTCCAATATCTGTACTGAAGCACGTTCGCTTACGGCCAAGGCTAAACTCGTGGCCACCAACGTTTTCCCTGTACCGCCTTTGCCGCTCGCTACGGAGACGATCACATCCCCACCCCCTCGCACGTATTTACAGCTCTTGCTGCCATTGCCGCTCTAATCTTCAGAAGTTATCTCATCAATGCGACGGTTTATTTCAGAAAGTTGCTGCTTCAACGCTTCTGCTTGACCTTTCAGCTGCCTGAGCCCTTCTTCTTCGCTCGGCGGTTGGGACACAACCCCTGACATGCTAACGCCTCCGTGCATCCCGAAGCCGCCCATACCTCGACCCCCACCTTTGCCAAACCCTCCGCCCATCCCGAAGTGAGGAGGGACATCTGGGGCAGATGTAGACGCCGGCTTCCCCTGCTTAAAAGATAGAACGGCATCCCTTACTGTGCCAGAAACACCTGTGATGATCTGCACGCCAGCGGCAGATAAGACCTCATATGCATTGGGGCCACAGCTTCCTGTAAGCACTACCTGTACCCCTTTCCCCACTATCGCCTGAGCAACGCTGATTCCTGTCCCTCCTGGAGCACTTGCGCTGCTGTTTTCCATAGTCTCAAATTGCATGGAATCAGGATCGACGATGATGAAGTAGGGAGCGCGTCCAAAGCGAGGATCTACCAACGCATCTAAATTAGGAGCGGTCGCCGATACGGCTATCTTCATAAAATCCACCTCTACTTTCCCTCAAGTTCTCTGACGCGTGCTTCAATAGCATCGAGTTGGGCCTTTACGGCATCAGCTTGAGCTTTTAGAAGCTCAATTTCCTGCTCTTTACTCATTGCTTGAGGGTTAGAAGCACCTTGCGCATACCCCCACCAAGGACGAGGGATATATCCTTCGTAAGGTGCCCCTGCAGCACCGCCCAAGAAGTACCAACACCGGGGAAGACCACCTCTGCCCATACCAACATATGGCCATGCTGGACTCCACCCCCGAAAGCCAAACCCATAACCGCCTCTGCCAAACCCTCTGGGCATACCCAAACCCCCCCTTTATATTAATATTGATAATCATTATCAATTGTAATTATACTAAAATAACCGTCATTGTCAATACATTTGCCAACAAAGGAGAGGCAATAGGTATATGATTATACGATTCTTAAACGAAATAACCAGTCAATATGTTCCTATCAAGCATATGAAAAGTCATTCAAATTTTTTTGATAGCAAATTGGCCGCCGGAAGGAAAAAAATTAAAAAGAAGGCCATCAAAACAGCAGCATGAAGTGCTACAGTAACACCTTGACTAACACCTGAAACGCCCTGGAATCCTTTAACTGCGTATGTGAGGGGAAAAAGATGAGCTAAAAATTGCAAGGCTTTCGGCATGGCCTCAACAGGATATACCACACCGCTTATAAATACCATGACAAAGCGAGGAAGATTGAGCAGGGTTTGAGCCTCAAAGACCTCCTTCACCATTAAACAAAGAAGTGATCCCATAGTGGAAAATGCCAGCAGGGCCGGCAAAAGAATTGATAAAAAGGATATCCAGTTCAAGTCAAAATTTAAGAAAAGGGCGCACACCACTGCCACTAGCGAGCTCATAAGAAGGCCAAAGATGGCTCCGCCAAGAATTTTCCCAAGTAAAATTGCCTTAATGCTAATGGGAGCAAGCAAAAGCCTCTCCAATGACCCGAGGCGAAGCTCGAAGTTTATCACCACCGCTTCCGCAGCAGTAGTGCTGAACAACGCGGTCATGGCAAGGAGCCCAGGGATCAACCCCTTAAAATCCACTGGGTTTCTAAGATAGAAGGCCAGAACCCATGCAATAGGAAAGACTATTCCCCAACTTATGGCGGGAGGTTTAAGGTAATAGGTCCTCATGTCTTTTGCAATGATGCACCATATTCCCCTCAAGTCATCGCGCATCGTCACTTACCTCCCTTTTCCATCGCCATCATACTTGAGGAAAGCCCGGTGATCCTCACAAAAGCTTCCTCAAGAGTGGGTTTTATAGTATTAATAGACTCAATTTCTGCCCCTGCATCTTGTATTGCTCGACAGATATGAGGAAGCAGACTATTTGTGGTTCCACTGCAACGCAAAGTGTTCGAGTCTACAATGATGGGCTTAGTCCCTATAAGAGCGGCTAGCCGTTCTACCAATATTGAGACAGATCCCCTTATGGTAAGTTCAATGGCCTGTTCCTTAATCGCCATTTTCTTTAGCTCTTCAGGCTTTTCGACCGAGACAATTTGTCCCCTTACGATGATCGCGATGCGGTCGCATAAAACGTCTGCCTCTTCCAGGTAATGGGTGGTCAAAAATATCGTCATCCCTTGATCGCGCAATTTTTGAATAGCACTTCTCAGAGAGCGTGCAGTCATGACGTCAAGTCCAACAGTTGGTTCATCCAAAAACAATATCTTAGGGTTGTGAATGAGGGCTGCGGCAATGGTAAGAGACCTCTTCATCCCCCGAGAGAGCGTCCGAAATGGACGATCCCTCTTTTCCTGCAGGCTAAAGAGCTCAAGCAGCGTCATAGCTCGTTCATATCTCTCCTTCCTTCTTACGCCATAGAGTTTGCCCATAAAGAGGAGATTTTCCAAGGCCGTAAGTTCGTCGTAAAGGTTTGAGGCCTCCGGCACTACTCCCGTAAACCCCTTGGTCATTGCAGCGTTCGCCTTAATGTCAAGACCCAACAGCTCCACATTGCCTGCTGTAGGTTTAGATAGCCCAGTAAGCATGCGGATGGTGGTGGTTTTTCCAGCACCATTGGGGCCTAAAAAGCCAAAAAGTTCTCCTTCTTCCACATCGAAGCTTACGCCGTTGACGGCAACTAAATCCCCATACCGCTTGATTAACCCTTCAGCTTTAATAGCTATGGACGTGACAATGCACTCCTTTCTTTTTGGGCAATGAAGATATTGCAACAGTACATCACATAAGTCCGCGATGCATGCGCCTCCTGCGACGACAACGACATTCCCCTTGGGGCATTCTTGAGGGGTCAAAACCTTTTCTGAGGCATTCATGACATACGCCAAAGAGCTCAATGCTTTGCGGAAGTAGAGTAAACCCCATATCTTCAGCCCACTCTTCCGCGACCTGGCTCTTTTGATCTTCATCTTTAAGATGCACCACCCTGCCACAGCCGCGACAGACAAGATGGAAATGGATATCCTTGAGCGACACCTCAAATCGGCTAAAACCCTCATCTAAATTTACCTCGTGCAGAAAGCCCATCTCCACCAAGAGCTCTACTGTACGGTAGATCGTGGCAAGACCTATGGAGGGATCCTTTTCCTGTATGAGGTCCAAAAGCTCTCTAACGTTCGGATGTTTATCCCAATTTTGAAGTATGGTCTCTACTATGAGCCTCCGAGGACTGGTAATGCGAAAACCTTTTTCTTGCAAGGAGCGCAAGTACTCCTCCACCTTTTCCTTCACTTTCTCTTCATCCACTATCTCAATCACCTCTCGATCAGCTTTCGGGTCATATAAAAAAGGCAGCAAAGCCTATTGGTCATTTTTTTAGAGGCCTTGCCACCATTATATTTCTATCTACTCTACTTCGTCCAACTGGTTTAGGTTCGACCCTTTTTCTTTATGTACGCTCTCCATGTGGTTGCCCAACGCTTGGGATCATCCAGCGCAGACTCATCGGCCAACTTGTGGGATGCGCACTTATGAGGCGCATTTTTCACAACTTCAGGATTGGAGTAGGCCTCATCGCGAATGTGTTTTAAAACTGCTGCGTATTCATCCAAATCCTCCTTACCGTAGCTTTCACAGGGCTCAAGCGTCATGGGCTCGGGAACCACCCAGGGATGATGGCTCGTCCAGTAATGCTGCAATCCAAAGTCGCCCACTCGTCTCATGATATCCGTCGTGCTAACTCCCGTCGCCTCGAACAACTTCTGCCAACAGTAACGGGCTTCCTCAAGGCGTCTTCTTCCTGGTGCGTAAGGTACGTCCATTTCAGGGATCAATTCCTGCAGCTTCTTTTGCAGGTAATTGTGGTTTATCGTAGATATCTCGGATACTTCCTTGAGGTATTCCTGACCTACGGCCCTGATCCAGGCATAGGCGCGCACCAATACCCCTGCAGGACCTTGAAACTGCCTTATTTTGCCCACGCTTTCCGGCCTGTCGAAATCGAGGTAATACTTTTCCCCGTCGTATTCGACCGTTGGGAAGGGCAAGTACTTTGCCAGGTAATCCCTTACGCCTAGTGCACCTAAGCCTGGCCCCGAACAGCCGTGAGGAGTGCCGAAGGTCTTGTGAATATTGAAGTGGCACATGTCAAATCCGGCCTCGCGTGCCCTTGCTATTCCCAGAAGGACGTTTGCGTTTGCCTGGTCGTAAAAGCACAGGCCGCCTGCATCGTGTACTATCTTGACGAATTGGTCGATCTCCGTGTTGTATATCCCCGTATCCTCGGGGTTGGTTATGAACATCCCGGCGGTCCTTTCCGATACGGCAGCCTTGACCGCTTCTATTGAAGGATAGCCGTTTTCGCTGGGAGGAAGGATTATCAGCCTGAAGCCAGCCGTTGCAGGGGCTGCGTGATCACAGGGGTGCGTAAAGGCTGCGCTTATGATTTCCCTGCGTTTATCCAACTCGCCGCGATCGCGATGATAAGCCCTCATTATGCTTGCTGCCGTATAAACGGCATGAGCTCCGCCCTGTGGATGCAAACTGAACTTGTCCATCCCGGAGATTTCTTTGAGGATCTCCTCGAATTCGTAATACATTTGAAGTATCCCTTGAACGGTATCCACATCCTGCCAGGGATGAAGGGAAGCTATACCCGGATGTGCCGCCAGCTCTTCGTTGATCCTGGGGTTATATTTCATCGTGCACGTGCCTTGGCTTATGTCGTTACACAGGTTTGCTCCAAGCGTCTCCTGGGCAAGGTGGATATAATGCGCTAAGACCCTCTTTTGATCTAGCTCGGGCAATGCCGGAAGTTGCTCTCGAAACATCCCCTTTGGCACAAGATTTTTTGCATCGCCCGCCTCCTTCTTGATTTCCTCGTCCGGAGCCGGAGGGATTAGGCCCCTTCGCCCCGGGACGGAGAGCTCAAATATTATCGGCTCGTTCCAATGGGCCTGATGGAAATTTCTCAATTTAACGTCCCCCATCTCATATCCCCTCCTACCATTACATGCCTACGACGGAAGCCAGAGCATCCGCCAGCATGTCTATGTCCTCTTTGCTGTGAAGCTCCGTCACGCAAAAGAGGGCGCTTTGCCCCATTTCAGGGAAGTCCTTCGACAGGTCTTTGCCGCCAAATATTTTGTGGTCAAGCAGGGCTTTATTTATCTCCGCTACCGTCTTTTTTGTCCCGTCGAAATTGACCGTAAATTCTTTAAAGTGATAGGAATCAAAGAGCGGCGCCTTAACTCCCTTGACGGACGAAAGCTTTTTAGTGGCATAAGAAGCCCTCTGAAGCAATCCCTCGCCTAATTCATTCATTCCCTGCGGTCCCATCAAAGCCATGTAGACGCCTGCGACGATGCCGTGAAGCTGGGCCATCGTACCCAAGAAGTCCTTGGCCTTATCGCGAGATGCATAAGACGTCCTCTCGTACAAGACCTCTCCAAATCCGTATTCTCCCTCTTCCACTGTCTCAGCTATTCCAAAAAGCAAAGAGGGATACTCCGCCACGAACTTAGGCTCATCAGGGGTGGCTATGAATCCTCCCAAGCCGCCGCCATAGCTCATGGGAATACCCATAGGCTGCACGTCGCCACAGGCGAAATCGGCACCGTAGTGGGCAGGCGGTTCAAGCACGCCTAAAGAAAGAGGATCCACGCCCACCGACAGCAACGCTCCCTTAGAATGAAGAAGGTCGGCTATCTCTTGTCCCTGGCTTTCAATGACGCCGAAGAAATTGGGGTTTTCCATATACAAGACGCAAACATCGTCGGACAGTTTGCTCTTTAAGTCGTCAACGTCGAGCAAGCCGGTTTTCGGATCGTACTTGACCGTCTCTATATCTGAAGTAGAAGACCATGCGTAGTTTTCGATGCAGGACAGTCGCTCAGGGCTGATCGATGCAGCTATCAATGCCTTGCCTCTTCCCGTCATGCGCGATGCCATCCTTACGGTGGTGGCACATGCCATGGCCCAATCGTAGGTAGGAGTGTTAACCATATCCATGTCGACCAGTTCACCTATGCAGCTTGCGTATTCAAACTGGGCCTGAAATTTGCCGTGATCTGCGAAGGCCTCTCCTACGTAGGCGGACAAAAATTCATCCCTTTCCATTATGGTCTTACAAACTGCCGGCACGTAATGCTGCCAGCATCCGCCGCCCAGAAAGTTTAGGTATTCCTCGCAATTTTTGTTCTTGGAAAGCAGGTTCGTTACGTGTTTTTTAAGCTCGTATTCGGATGTGATTGCCTTGGGGATGTTTAGAGGCCTATTAAGCCTTAAATGTTCTGGAATTTGACCGAAAATATCCTCCGCGCTTTCAATCCCTATTTCCTTCAGCAACTCCTCCTTAATTTCAGGAACGGAATTGGGGATATAAGGATGAGCCCTTCTCTTTTCCTTCTCTTCCATGCTGTTACCCCTCCCAAATGATAAATTTTGAGGCGCTAAAAATAACCAGATACATTTCCTCAGGGCATCACCTCTTCTTCAGTCACAAGGCTCAATAACATCTCACCTTCCTTTAATACCATGCCATATTTTATTAAATTGATAATAGATTGCTTAATCTTATCTTCATCTTCTACGAAACCTTTTTCGCTTAAACTTAACGCGATAGCCTCAATGGTCACGGGCTTACTGCAAGCTTTGCAAACTGCCAATGTAAAGGGATCAAGCTTTATGTGCCATTCGCCCTCACCGGACCTTCTGTCGATTATGAGCCCTTCTTCGTCGCGTGAAAAACAAAGCGAACTTTTGGGATGAATTTCCTTCCAGAAAAATATGTTTTCCATAAGTTCATGGGTATACTCGGCGCAATTTTGGGGGAGCTGATATTCAAAGGTAAAAAAAGAGGCAAGATTGCTCACTGATTCATCATCAAAGGGGTAAACGTAAGAATAGGATGGATAGGGACTTACGTCCTTTATACCATATCCTGAGGGATCTTCGAAACAGGGACTAAAGCGGTCTAGCCTGAATTGACCAGCATAGTTGGGCGGATGTAAATGAGTCAACAGGGGCACTAGCTTCGCCATGTTTTCGTAAGCCTCCACAGGTTCGCCCGGGAAACCCCATAGAAAGTTCCACACCGGCATTATTTTTGCTTCGCGACACCCTTTGAGAAATGCTATGTTTTGAAGTACACTCACTCCTTTGCCAATTATGGACAAAACCCTTGAGCTTAAGGATTCAATGCCGACTTCAAGCCTTTTTAGCCCACAGGCAGATAGCTTCTCAAGTAATCCAAAGTCAATGTCCGGCCTTACCTGGAGATAAATGATTTCCGGCTTTTTTTCAAATGCGGACAGCGCATCCGCCAAAGCCTCGAGCATTTCCTTATCGGCCGATTCGTCGCTTGCGCATAAACTAAAGCCCTCGTATTTGCTTGCAAGAGTTCTTACTTCTGAGACTATTCTGCCTCTGTTTTTCTTTCTGAAGACGAGCGTCTCGCTCGATTGGCCGCAAAAGATACACCTTTTTTTCTGGCCCCAGTAACAACCCCTGGACATCTCGAAAAACAACCTCGGCTTTACTCGCGAATCGGACCTTCTTTTTCTATAAATGTTCGCGAAATCATCGTAATCTGGAATTGGTACCGAACCCATATCCATCTCCAAAACATGACGGTAATGATCAGAAAATTTTTCACCTTCGCTTTTCAGATTCATAGGAGTTACAATTCCATCTACCTTGGACAGGCCGCCCAAGTCGAAACCTTCAAGGCAAAGACCGACGAATTTTTTAAATGAAGTATCTCCCTCTCCAAGGCATATGGCATCCACGAAGGGGTGTTTCGCCAAAAATTCCAGGCCCATCGCTCCTTTGCAATTGGCTCCACCAAAGACCACTGTGGTGTCTGGGAGAACCTCTTTTATCCTCCTTGCCAACGCCAAAGAGGCGACCTGCTGATGAAACATGCTTGTGAAAGCTGCTATTTTCGGCCTTTCCCTTGCGACGACCTTTGAAATTTCTTCTAAAAAAGAGCCTGCCGAGTTTTGAACCTTTAACAGTTCATCGGAAAGATGAGCGTCAACGCCAGGTTTATCGTATGGTGCTTTATGCTCCTTTAAATTTCCTATGAGCACTTGGTCAACATATTCCTCGAATGTAGGAATATTATTACCATATAGCATTTCGGCAAACAGCCTGTCTCCAAGCAAATCTACAATATGCCAAGTAGATATTTTATCATACAAATCTACACCGATCTTTTCAGAAAAAGTAACGTTGAAATCAAAAACCTTGACGTTGAATTCATCTTTCAAAGCGCTTTTTAAAATACCGAGGGCAAAGGAAGGTTGCCTAAAACTGGCGAAGGGCATGTTGATCAAAGCGACATCCAGGTTGGCTTTTGCTTTTGGTATTGATAAGATCATTTCTTGTAGTAAGAGGGGTATTGAGCCCTCTCTCCTCCAATTAATTTCGGTCTCGTTCTTGCCATGACCAGGTTGGCAGCGCCAATCTTTTTAATCTCGCTCCTGACCGGGACAGCAACATGTTTGAGGTGCATTCCTATCATTGTATCTCCAATGTCGATTCCCGCATGACCCCTTATGCCTTCAACTACCCTTGGATCTTCGAATTCTCCGTAAGCCGTCACCGCCAGGGCACCACCTGCTTTGAGGTGGGGCAGGACGGTAACAATCTCGAGCTGATATTTCTCAGCGCACTCTCCCTCTACGACAAGAGATCTGTTCAAATGCTCACAACACTGCACTGCGAGGTATAAATCAAATTTCCTGACAAGAGGCTTAATGCCATCCATAACAGCCTTGGCAATCTCAAGATTCGATGCCGAACCTATCTTTTTTCCCAAGATCTCGCTGGTACTGCATCCAACGACGAGTATGTCCTTTGATTTAAGCTCGCTAACGGACAAAAGTTCTGACAGTGCCCTGTGTAGGAATGACGTTATTTCACTTAACTCCACGCCAAAACCTCCTCTTTTAAATTTAAGCTGAGACTTTCATAATGCGTTGCTCGAGATATCCCGTAACCACTCTAATATATCCGCAGAGTGCCCGATCCAGCTCTTCGTCTCCCGTGTCGACCAGAAGGGGATTATGGCCGAAGGCCGATACCTTATTGCGCGTCGAAATTACGATGAGGTTGTCAAGGCCAACCTTTCTTATGACCTTTGGACTGATCTGTTGATTGCCCCTTCCAAATATATATCCCTGTCCCCCAATTACCGTGACGACTATAAAGGCTTCTTTGGCATCCGATAAAATTTCGAGCAACTTTTCTTCGTCGGCATCGAAGGTTACAAGTCGCTTGCCCTTGGCGACGTCAACACCAAGCAACGTGTAGCCTTCTCCCAACTTCTCTTTAATGGCCCTCGTTGTTGTGCCGGGGCCCAAAATGTAAAGGGCATCCTTGTGCTTCTCCATATGATCCAAAATGTAATAGGATATTCCCTCCAGGTCGATCGCGTCAGAAGCTGCTTGCCCCGCCTTCTTGCTTTGAACGAAAGTCCTCTCGTGAGGAATGAACAAATATCCGTAAAGGGCAGCACTAACCCGGCCTTTGCGGAAGGCCTCTTCGTCTATATCCATGACTTCCGCTTCCTTTACATCCTTTGTCTTTCCCTGCAAATAAAGGAGAGCTAGTTCGCCCGCTCTCCTTGGATTTATTGCAAATACGCCGGAATGGATTTTAACGCCCGCCGGAATTCCCAAAACAGGTTGCCTTTTTTCTTTTATAGCCGAATATATGTCTCTGGCAGTTCCATCTCCGCCCGCGAACAATAAAAGTTCAACGCCGTAATCTGCTATTTCTCTTGCCGCCTTCTTTGTGTCTTCCGAGGTCGTATTTCCCGGGGTAATCTTGCCTATAACGGTAGGGTTAAAACCTGCATCTTTTGCCTCGATCTCGCCCATTTCTCCACCGTATGTGACTATCTCTATTTCGTTTTTTAAGGGGGCTAGGCGGAGGAGGGCCTCTACGGCCTTTTTGGGCGCCTCAGCTATCGCCCCCCTTTCCCTGCAGATCCTCAAGACCTCCTCGCCGTCGGTACCTTTTAAACCCAATCTGCCTCCCATGCCGGCAATGGGATTGACCACAAGCCCCAGTCTATGACGAATCATTAATAAACCCCCTAACGATGATACAGCAGAAATAAGTCATTCACACAGTAGAAAACCGACAGATAACCTTCGTTCATTATACAACATTAACTATCTTTCAACATCACAAATATAGTTTAGCTTATTAGATACATTAACATTGCCGATGATAAGCTAGCCGTATGCTATATTGCCGTCATAAAAGTAAGGACTTGAATGTAATAAAGTTAAATCACACATACCTGTCTTTTGAAAGGTTATATAAATGTTTCAACACTTTTTTTCTATAAGAGAAGGAATCGATTTAATATTTTAAATAAAAGGTGGGTTCTCTATAGGATTATAAATTTTCAATTTCAATTGGACTCAAGATCTGGCATCTTGGGAAGTACTTAATCAAGATGGCTACATATTAAACTAATTCTCCATTGCGCAATAGCCCCCTTTGCTTGTAAACATCAGCAGCTTCACGAACCCATTCCGCACATTTCTTCGCATGATAAACGTTTTCAAGCTCTTCTGCCATCTTAAGCAGCTCATCTTCGGTAGAACGCCGCGGTCGTAAGGCCTCATATATTTCCAAAAGGCGCTGGTCAGGGATCTGAGTCATCTCGGCTGCACGCTGCAAATTATTGGCAAAACATGGCCTTTTTGCCTCTAAAGCTATCTTTGCCTGTAGTTCCAGCGTTAAGGGTGATATGCGAAATTCTTCCGGTGCTACACTCCCCTTTAGCATTCCATCAAATGTCACTTCTTTAAACGGACGACCTTTGGGAGTCTGAAGCAATTCCGGCCTTTTTTCTCCTAAGGGATAGTCTGCAATGGACACCTCAGCAGAATCGGAATCTGTCTTTTGGTTGCATTGCATCTCATCCATGACTTGACGTATTATAGTCTTTAAAGTCTCTTCAGAAATCATATCATACAGCCTCCTTTTTCCGTAGTTCCAGTTCCATCGACGGAGTTTCCTCTTGAACATATTTTACTTCTTCCATATGCATAATTGCTGACTTAGCTTGATAACGTGGCCTCGACATCGGGTCCTGTAATGTAGGAACAGGCTGAGGTGTTTCACCTTTGGCGTATTTGGCAGCATTTTTCCCAATGGCCCGAAAGACTTGAAGGGTCATCACCGGCGCTTGAGGAAACAATTCCAAGTTGGATAACGGAAGAAGGTCACGCTGATGAATAACAGCCGTACCACGGGTCTGCAAGCCGATGCCTACCCCGGAACCGCTTAATTTTGCTGCCTCATGACCAATAAAAGCACAATCTGCAGTCTTAAGCACACGGACGATCCTGGGTTTGACTCCTTCCTCCTCTATTCCAGCCATAATCTCTCTAAGAACTGCCATAACATCGATCCCCGTAATAGTTTTCGTTAAACGTCGACCGTAAGCTGGACTAATGCCGATTACTACTTCATCACGCTGTATACCACGTTTTGCCGGCCCTATTTCCCTAAGTTCAAATTTATCGTCAACATCATGAAGATTATTTACAGAAGACACTTCTTTTGCGTCTAAGTTTCTTATAACTTCTCCCACAATTTTTTTAAGTAATTCTTTGTCAGAAATTTCCATGACCATCTCTCCTTTAAATCAGGTCTTCTGGTCCAAGCTCCATGGGTATCTTTTGGATCTCTTTCCACTTCTCATCGGACACCCGGTAACCTGTTCCTGGACCCGAATAATCGTTTGGTTCATTTACTGAGCTGATGACGTGGAAGTTTTTATCGATAATGGCTGAGGTCTGTAAATAATCTCCAGCAATTCGCTGCTTGAGGACTTCAAAAATGCCTCTTGCCGCATCTGTATAGCCATTTTTTGCTAGTATCTTAGCGATATCAATTCCAGATATCCCATCTTCTACTAACCGTTGTGCAGCTTTCATATCAGCGACCATGTCGCGCTCTGGCATTTCACGGCTTCCGTTGCAATAAATAGCCGCTTCGATTTCATCATCTGTTATGGAGGGTAAACCCAATTCGTTGAAGACGCATTGTATAGCCCTAGCCGCTCGACTGCGTATTTCAATTGCCTGTTCTTCCTTTATCGGCCGCAGACCACCGTCGACCTTGAGGTCGCGTTGCAAAACCATCCAGTCATAATAATCGGCCGTATCCCAATTGGATCCAGCAAACATGTTATCGTAGTTCGGCGTAGCGCTATATCCTCCACATATAAAATCCGTACCTGGGAGCAATTGCATCAGCGTACGGGCTACACGCCTGATATCGGAATGCGTAAAGCTCTGATCATTACCGGTTACCGTCTCCAAATCCAAGATGGCGGCAGCTAAATTTTCTGCCAAGATAGCTCGAATACCGCCCGGCAATGCGGCTCCCACCCCAATGCAACTCTTACATCCGTTCTGCGTGCCTTGAGCGCCATCGCCCTTGGTGACCATAAGAGTCCTTACTTCCAAATAGAGCATCGATTTGCCATCCGGGTATCCCATAAGTAATTCTGCCGCTCCACCTGAAGTAAATCGTGTTTTAGCACCTCGAGATTGGTAGGCAGAGCATAGGAACCCTTTTGACCAAGGGGTATCGTCGCCATCCACAAAGACCCGCTCTGTCCCGTAAGTGGAAATGGTCTCCGCATACGAAGTCCAGCCTGACATCGCTTGCCTAAGTTCTACGCTCTCTTCCATACTGCAGCAGGTAAGAACTCCAGGACGGCCAATATGCCCACCTACTAAGAGAGAAATAGCATTAAGAGGACCGTAACGAGTATTAGCTACGGTAGTTTCCAATTCATCGAATCCATATAATGCCCCTTCGGCAGCATCTGCTGCTATCAATACAGGGTTGTCACGGACATTCGTAACGTGGCATTGTTCAGCCGGGCGCTTACGGGCACGCATCTTGTACATTGCCATCATCAACTCAACTACGTTTAACAGGCTAAGCACTTTAGCGATCTTAGCAGGGGTAAGGGCGCCAAAAATTTTGATCAACTCAGACCTTGAAACTGCAGGATCGACCAACATATAGGCCAGCTTTGAACAATCAATCGCCATCATTTCCGAAGCCAAGGAAACGTCGATCGTATGATCAGCTATGAATCTGTCAATCATATCAAACTTCTCGCGCCTAACCCCGTCCATTTCTACAATTTTGCCGTTAACGACTTCTACGCTGGGTTTTGGATCAAATGGGCTATCCATAGCAATTAATCCAGATTCCGGAATTTCCTTTAAGAAACCATCCAGTGCAACTGGACGCTGCTCTAAGATTTCAAATCTCTTCTGTCTCTTGCTCTTAGCCAAATTTGAACACTCCTTTCGCAATTACTGCAACTTGAACAACTTATGATGAGGCTAATATCTTTTTACTCCTCTAAAAAGGCCCTTCCCAATGCATCGGCGCCCAACATGGCATTTACGACCATATCGGGGGTCACTTTGAACGGCATATTTGCCATCGTGGTGCCTTCCGCACAGGCAGCTTCAGCAGCCGGGAACAATTTCTCATAGCTTACCTCCTTGAGCCCAAGCTGCTTTAGCGTTACCGGAAGACCAATTGAGCATGCGAAATCCAGCACCTCATATATGGTGTCAGGATCTGCGTCCTGAAGCACCAACTGCGTCAACGTACCAAAGGATACCTTCTCCCCATGATAGGATTTATGCGTCTCTTCCAGGACTGTCATGCCGTCGTGGACCGCATGAGCGGCGGCAAGCCCGCTGCTTTCAAACCCCAAGCCGGAAAGCAGGGTATTGGCTTCGACGATCTTTTCCAATGCAGGAGTCACGGCATGGGCTTCGCAGGCGATCTTGGCATCCAAGCCGTATTCCAATAACAATTCGTAACAGAGTTTAGCCAAGGCCAGTGCTGCGGCAGTCCCCTCGCCTCCTGGCATGTTAGGGGCTTTCGTGAAGCTGCACGCTTCTGCCTCAAACCACGTAGCTAAGGCGTCTCCCATGCCGGATACGAGCAAGCGGGTTGGGGCTTTAGCAATTATATTGGTATCTACCAACACCAAATTGGGATTATGAGGAAGGACAAAATACCTTTCAAATACGCCTTCAGGTGTATAGATGACGGCCAGCGCACTGCAAGGAGCGTCCGTTGCTGCTATGGTGGGTATTGAGGCCACGGGGACCTTCATGTACTCGGCAACGGCCTTGGCGGTATCGAGCGCCTTTCCTCCGCCAACGCCAACTATAACGTCAGCACCGCTTTGCTTGGCAATCGCCGTTAGCCTGTCGATTTCCTGGTCGCAGCATTCCCCGCCAAAGTGCTCTTCAAAATATTCTATGCCGTTTTCGGAAAAACTTTTCTTCATGGCATCCCTAACGGAATCTAGCCCTCGTTTTCCGCCAAGCACCAGTGCCTTTTTGCCAAGCAATGCTACGTGCTTTCCGACCTCGTTCATTGCCCCTGCCCCCTGGACATACCTGCCCGGGGCTATCATTATTCTGGCCATCTCAATTCCTCCTTATAAGTTTAAATAGGTTACAAAACTGCACCCTTCAGGTCGGGATGGGGATTGGGGATAAAAGAGGTATCCACAAGCAAACCCTTGCTTGCGACCAACTCTTTGGCGACCGTAAGGGCCGTCTTGACCTCAGAAATATCTCCTCCCATGGAGAAGAAGGACTTAGCCCCCATGCCCCTTCCCAACCTGATCTCTATCAAAACTACCTTAGCAGCCTTGGCAGCCGCATCTGCTGCCTCTATGATGCAGGGAGCAGCCAACGCTTCTACCACGCCCAATGCTCCCATATCGCCCACCTCTGTAGTGCATGCCAGGGCAGGAAAGACGGAAGGGTGAACGTTTGGAAGCAGCATCTCGTCTGTCAACATCTCCTCCGCCACTTGCTTTCCTGCGTTTAAGGCGTTTCTGACGGCACCCACCTGTCCCCATACCACGATCAGGTATTTACCGGGGCATATTGGCGAGGCATGAAAAAGTTTCACGTTTGCAGCCTTAAGCATAGCATCAACCGTCGCTACACCCCTGGCTACGCTAATAAGCTCGAAAGTTCCTATAGCCCTTTCCATGACAACCATCCCCCTACAGGCTTGAAGCCCTAATTGCAATATATTCCGAAGTTATCTCCTCGACCAAGCCGCTGATAGAGGCATGGACGTTAGCTCCCAAGGCATTATCCGGCAGCTTGGCTATCAAATCTCCCTCCTGAACCTCATCATGCAACGACACGACGGGAACAGAGGGTGCACCGGTATGTTGTTTAAGAGGTATCTTCACCCTTTCAGCCACAAACTCGCCGTTAAAGGGAAGATGTACGTCGTATGTGTCCAAACCCAGACGCGACATCAATCTCTTGGTCGGGACCAACCTGAAGGGCCTTTCTGCTCTAGGATATATCGCCTTTTTCTCGAACTGTGGCTTTACCCCCTGTTGCCTCATGGCTCCCTTTATCACCTGATTTACCCGCCTTGGGGAAAGGTGCATGGGACATGCATAAAGGCCGCTGCACAAATTGCATTCCGAACAAAGCATGGCCGACTGGACTATTTCAGGCAATCTCATGGATTCATAAGCCATGGCCTGCATAATCTTATGGGGACGAAGGTCGTAGCCTATAAGATAGCGAGAACAAACCATGGTACACTCGTTACATTGGCAACAGGCCACACGAGCCTGCCTAAGCATTACGCTGACCGGCATGTTCTCGTATCTTGCAAAGGCGGAGTTTGATGGCAGTACCAATATGGCCTTTGTCATCTTGGTGACGGGGAAATTTGCATCTTTGTGATATTGCCCCATCATTGGGCCACCGTCCACAAACACGGGCTCATCAATGGTCGGACCCCCGGCAGCCTCGACCAACCTTGAGGCCTCCACTCCAAGGGGGACGCTCCATACACCTGGCGAACTGACCGCTCCTCCGACCTGAACGAAGCTATGAGTTACGGGTTTTCCCTCTAAAGCCCGACCTATATTGTAAAGCGTCTCTACGTTGTTTACGATGGCACCCACATGGAGGGGCAAACCACCCTCAGGGACAATACGGCCAACGCACTCGTGAAGCAGGATAACCTCATCTCCGGCCGGGTAGTAATCGCCTAAAACGCATACATCGCCTCCTGCAACCTGCAAGGCGTTTATGCAGTCGCCATGTTTTTGTTTTACCCCAAAAACGACCTTACACCCAATGGCAGACGATATAGCCTGAGATGCAGCTATCAAATAGGAGGCCCAATTTAACATCAAGGTCTGATCTACGTAAAGGAGCGGCTCGCATTCAGCGCCGTTTATGACGTAGGTATCTATATCTGTAGCCTGAAGCTTCACATGTGTGGGGAATCCCGCTCCTCCAGCTCCCACAACACCTGCATTTCTTACAAGCTCTGTCAATTCATCCTTAGTCATAGGTTTCGCCCGCCTAAACTATGCGAAACGCTCCGTGAAGGACGCAACGGCGCAGCCTGCAGAAGGACAGCGGCGTAGTCGGGCCATCTCCGGTGGTCGTTCCTATAGTAAATGCCGTGGGGCAATCGCCTCCAACGCCTATAGATGCAAATGAGGGTGCATTTTTGACGAACATCGACGTCTCCATTACCTTTGCCATGTCGCTCATGTTGTCTATGTTGGTGCTGTGGATTATGGCAGAATGCTTGAAGCCGTGTTCTACGCGCTTTGCCATGGCCAGTCCCTCTTTGAAATCGGCAACCCTTACCATGGCAAGTATTGGCATCATGAGCTCTTCCTGGACGAAGGGATGTCTTTCGTCACATTCGACTAATATAAGCCGCACATTGGGAGGAGGGGTAATGCCCAACTTTTCCAAGTATACTGAGGCATTTTTGCCAACCATATCCTTTTTTATCTTGTGATCCTTTGTCAACACCAGGTCGACCAAAGCGTCTATCTTCGATCGATCCTTTAATTCGTACGCCCCGTTATGGCACATTAGATCTTTCAGCTCGTCGGCGATACAATTGACGGCTATCAGTTCCTTTTCCGCGATGCATGGAAGGTTGTTGTCGAAGGAAGCACCGGCGATTATGTCTTTAGCAGCTTTTTCGAGATGCGCCGTCTCGTCGACCAGGACCGGAGGGTTACCTGGGCCTGCTCCTATGGCAGGCTTGCCTGAAGAAAGGGCTGCCTTTACCACTCCGGGGCCTCCTGTGGCCGATATCAGCTTAATGTCCGGATGGAACATTAACTCCTTTAAGCTATCCAGCGACGCATCGCTCAATACCGACACCACCTCGACTGGCGCCCCTTCCTCGGCCAAAATGTCTCTGATCAGCTCTACGGTTCTTAAGGTACAACGCAATGCACCTGGGTGGGGTGAGAATACTACCCCGTTGCCTCCCGACAACATGCAGATAGTATTGTTTATTACGGTAGCGACCGGATTGGTGGAGGGCGTTATCGAGGCAATGACTCCGAAGGGAGCCAACTCCTCCAGTATAAGGCCGTTGTCTCCTGATATTGCCTTGGTAGTGAAGTATTCGGGTCCTGGCGTTTTGGTAATTGCAAGTTTTTTCTTTAATATCTTATCATCTAAACGGCCCATATCCGTATCGTCTCGCGCAAGCTTGGCCAGCTCTTCAGCGTGGGGCAGGAGCTTCGACTTGATCGCCGATAGGATTTTAGTTCGAGCATCGAGGTTGTAATCCCATTGCCATGCCCTTTGGGCTTCGACGGCAGCTCCTACGATTTCCCCAACAGAAGTTCGACCTTTGGCCTCCTGAGCCAGTTCCTTCGTTACCTTCTCGACAATTTTTTTAACAAGATCATCTACCCGAACTGATTCCATAAAGACCCCCCCTAACGCTCCCACGCTCTGACCATGGCTTCGGCAACGCTTACATCTTGCTCAACAGATCCTCCGCTTACTCCAACTGCACCTACAATCTCCGCACCATCCTTCAGCAGCAGACCCCCACCGAATACCACCAGCTCGGGGTCATTTTGAAGACCGTAAAGATCCTTGCCCGGTTGCACTAAGCGAGACAATGCCTCAGTGGACATCTTCAGCTTTATGGCGGTAGAGGCTTTTTTGGGCGCAAGACCCAGACTGACTTGAAGAACGCCCTCCATTCTCTCGAAAGCGATCAAAAAACCGTAAGAATCACAAACTGCCATGGCCATCGGAACTCCTATCTCTTGTGCCTTTCTGCGCCCCTCATTTATCAGTTCGCGCGCCCTCTGTGCATCAAGGCCACTTATGCCTTTGTTCATTTTGGTCACCACCAATTTTGTAATTTTTCTTATAGCGCTCTCCCAGTAAGCCGAAACAGCCAGGGCATATATATAATCGGAAAGCCTATTCAGATATCTATAGGTCTCTTCGCCGATTAAATTGGACTCAAGGGACTTAAGGCCCACTCTTTCGGCCCTTCTTGCAAAGGCCCTCGCAAGGTGAAGAGCTGCGCTTGTTTCATCGTCTCCGGGAAGAACGAATTTATTATAAAAAGGGTATTCACTGATAAGATGATCGATACGTCTTTCCAGTTCGGTTGACGACACCTTTCCTTTATCGGCCTTCCCGCGAGCAATGTAAGCCATGACCTCTATCAATTCAGCCTGAAGTTCTGCAATCCAATTCGAAACCTTAGAAGGTGCCTTTGATCTAGCGATTCCCAAAGCACAGGTCACTTCATCCAAGGTGCCGTTTAAGATGATCCTTGGATCGTCTTTTCTGACCTTGGTACCATCGTAGAGAGACGTTTCTCCCAAGTCGCCCCTTTTGGTATATATTCTCACCATAACCCTCTACGGCTCCTGCACCTATTCGTCGTAAAACACGTCAACGGTATCGATAATTCCCACGATGGCGTAGTCAATTGGAGCATTTATTACTCCGGTAGCGTTTCTGGCCGAGCTGCCCGAACAGAGAAGGACCGTCTCTCCCACACCTGCGCCCACAAGATCAACGGAAACTTCGACGCGACCGTCGCTACGGGCAATCGCAAGTTTTCCATCCTTTGTCGGTTCCAGAAATTGAACAAGCAGCAATTTATGGCCTACAAGCCTTTCATCTTTACGGGTCGAAACAATTTGACCTATCACCTTGCCCAGCTTCACAGCAATTTACCCCCACTCTTTAAAGCTTCAAGAGCCCTTTCCACTTCGCCCACAGATCCGACAATAGCTACAGCCGGCATGTGCTGAGGACAATTTCCCATTACCTCAAATGCCTCTACTGAAGCGATGTCAGTGGCTATATCTACAGCAGCTATCGTCTGTGCTATCATTCCCTGCAATAGCAAAACTGCGCCCCACTTCACTCTGTTGAGCAGCTCCTCTTGATCTACAGGCATACTTTTCATAATTCGGTTCATCAAAATCCTCTTACATGAAGGGGAGGGTGCAATTATGAGCTCCCATTGAAGGGCCATCGTCATCTCTCCTCCACTTTAATTCCGAGAGACCGGAGTCTGTCCAAAGCCTCATCGGTCAAACGAGCCTTCTTGCCCAAAAGCACTCTACAAACGCCTGACAGACGATCTGCTATTTCACACCAACTTATCCAGCCTTCCTCTTCGACATACAAGGTTTTGCTGACCGTACCTTCTTTTGTAACGAATTCATCGCCAGCAATTACAGCTATGCCCTTTTTGGAAAGTTTCAATAAAATATCTTCAAAGGTGCCTTTCTTCGCCGCAGTCGTTTCCGGATGACATTTGACGGAGCCAATATGGAGCACGATCGGCATGCCCTTTTCAAGACAACCATCGACGAGCAACCCGGCAGCAGAATAGGGGATTCCCAAATATATTTCGGAAATCAGCTGCATGGAGGCCATCGGTATCGCCAAGGCCGATAACGTAGCAGATTCACGCCGCGGGTCTTCCAGGGATTCCACGAAATAACAGGGATTATTGTTGACTTTAAACACCTCGGAAAAATTCTCTGGCACATAATGTACCCATGTCACCTCGTCACATGATTGCCATTGATACATTTTGGGTCCTTCCGAAGACCATAGAACCCCTACCCTGGGCATAAATACCCTTTTCATCACGATATCGCGTACGTTACTTACAATATCCCCCATGACATCGCCTCCACAGGCATTCAGCAATTCCGCTAGGGGTCACAACCAATGGATATGGAGCCAAGGTAGCCTCAACTCCTAATACCTTAGATATAACTTCCGAGGCACCTTGCATATTTGCTCCACCGCCAACGACTACGACCGGCACTCTCCCGAGAAAGCCGCTTTTGGTAAGATGGTCCTTTGCAATCAAACCCATCTTTTCAAATACGGGACGAACTATATTAAAGACTTTTTTGTGGGAATTTACGTCACGTTTTAATCTTTCGGCTTCATCGAAGGATATGCCCAAAGCGCCGGCAATAACTAACGTTACATGGGTACCCCCTGTTGGCTCGTCAGCAGAATACACCACTTCATCATCTGAAATCACAGCTATGCCCGTCGTGCCTCCGCCTATATCTATTATTGCTCCCCTTTTTAAACCCAAAGCCACCGCCGCAACCACGGGTTCTTCGTAGAGGCCGAGGCATGAAAATCCCAAGGCCTCTACCACATTAGCACACACTTCGGCAGTCCTTCTGGAAATCCCCGGCGGGTAGGCCGATGCGCCCACTCCGGGAAATTCATCGACTCCCAAACGCTCTCTCAATGTCATCAGGCAATGTTCCATGCCATCGATGGCGGCGATATAATCCACTATTACGCCATCGCGTATGGAAGAACGGGAGTCGTATAAAGCAGCGGTAACAGGCTGACCCCGCTCATTCAATGCGACAAGCTTCATGTTAGTGGTGCCCAGATCGAAGCCGAGATAAAGCTCCTCCCAATCTGCCAAAGGCTCGCTGCAGTCTAAGGCTTGATCGATAGATGCAAGCTTACCTAGGACATTTTCGTCGATTAAATCACCATGCAAGACGCTTTGATTTCCGTAAGTCATACCAAAACCCTCACGTAATCGCCTGTTTTCAAGCCACAGGCATTTGCCTCATCTATGTCCACATGAAACTCGCTCACCATATTTGGACCTACTCTAACCCACACCCTTTTGAAAATGAGCCCCCGATCTCCCCCCACCTCCACGTCTACCTCCAGGCCGTCTTTTAGGCCAAGGGTTTCTGCTTCTGAGGGAGAAAGGTGCATATGACGCCAAGCCATGCCTACGCCTTTCTTTAAAACTATGTGCCCATTTGGTCCGATTACGACAAGGGGAGGGCAGGGTTGAGATGACCCGCTCTTAACCAGAGGTATGTCGATATGCAACTTTCTAGCATCCGAAGGCGCCATCTCAACCTGCGTGTTTTTCCTGGTAGGCCCCAAAATGCGGACGTTTTCCAATACCCCGCCCGCTGTGGCCAAAGTAACCGTCTCCTTACATGCATATTGCCCCGGCTGACGAAGATCGCGGACTTTGGTCAACATATAATCTTCACCAAACAAAATCTTGACATCCACTTCCGTAAGATGAATATGACGATTGCTAACTCCGGCTACAACCTGCGTCGGATCCGAGTCAAGCCTGTCCAATAATCTACGGACAACCTCCCTCACCAGAGCCTCATCCATAATTAACACATCCTCTTAGATAGCATTTTCTCTTTGCAAAGCAATTAAACTAATCCCTTTGCACATCAACAGGCTCGGTCTTGGGAGCCTCTTCATGGGGTAATATGCCCTCGGTATCTGTATGCGGTCTTGGGATGACATGGGACGACACGACTTCTCCTACTCTCGATGCAGCGGCCACTCCTGCATCGACAGCTGCTTTTACCGCTCCAACATCACCTCTCACCATGACGGTCACCAAGCCAGCTCCTGAAAACCTCTGTCCCGCCAAATGGACATTTGCAGCTTTTACCATGGCATCCGCTGCCTCTATAGCACCGATAAGCCCTCTAGTTTCGATCATTCCCAGGGCTTCCTGAGTCATGAGCTTCCCCTCCCTTGTTATTTACATTTACGTTTCGACTGCCCCTTTTCTGCGTCTTCTTTGAACTTGTTTTGCTTGATCTCTTCCTTCTGTCCTGCTCCGGTTTTATAAAATCTTCTTCAACTTCGGTAGCTTCGGCTTTTAATTCTTCATCATGCTTCGGAGGTGTAGTCCGATCTGCTTCGTCCTCAGTCTCTCTTTCATCTGAAACGATTGGCTCGCTCTTTTCCGCCTTTTTGCTAGGAAGAAGCGAATCAAGCCACTCCTCTGACCCCAAGGTCGCTTTGTTATAAGCCAATGTCTCGCCAATTCCTCGTCCGGGCCTTGGGATAACATCAATTGACCATACTCGATTGACCCCTTCGGAGGCAGCTTTAGCAGCAGATAGGGCAGCTTTCACTGCACTTACGTCTCCTGCAATTTTTACTGTCATCATGCCGCCTTGAGAATTTTCTCGGCCTATCAGGGTAATATTTGCGGCCTTTAAAGCAGCATCTGCAGCAGCTACGGCAGCCACCAACCCTATTGTCTCTATGAACCCCAAGGCTAACTTAATATCCTGCACACTGGGGATCCCCCTTTCCTAAGTCAAACCCATTTGTCGCAAAACTTTAGCGATTACTGCAGCAACCTCTTGTTCGCTCGCTTGTCCGCGGGCCTTACCCTTATTGAAAGTGCTCTTGGCTAATTGAGGCATTGGGGGCAGGGGAAGGCCTTTGACCAAACGTGCTGCTGCCTGCCCCAACCAACGAAGCGCTCCTCCGTCCTCGTGATAAATCAATGGCTTCCCCGGATCGAGATTTGCTAAGGTTAAGGCACACCCTTCTTGAGTAACGCCTATTCCGACCCGCAAACGGGATCGATTTGCTGCTTCCCATGCGAGCTTTTTGGCATCTCCCTCCATGACATCCCATGCCAGAGGAACCCCCTCTTCTTCGGCACCGATACCCACCTCGCCGGCAATAGACCTGGAGGACTCGTCAAGCAACAGCAAAATCGTGGGTCGTTCCTCTTTCATCTCGCCCAATCTACCGCACCAAGTCATAAAGCCTTCCTCCCAGCGCTCGATAGAACAAGACCGGTCGCCACAGCATTGCGCGGCCCTAAACTACCCCTGATATTCCCTCTCCCGGCAACGACGGAATACTTGGCCAATTCTTCCGTGATCATGCTTGGAATTTCGAAATCCAGGGCAGAACCTCCGACGAGCACCACAAAATCTATGAGACGTATATTTTGTGCCGGGGCGACACGCTTTAAAGCCCTTAAAGCATTTGTCACGAAGACCTCTTTCTTTGCCTTCCTCCTTACATCCCTGATCTTTTCGATAGATGTATCCAACAAAATCGGACTTAAAAAGTCCTCTTTTATCATCAAGGCAACTCTACCGAATAGCTCGGGAGCCAGAGGCTTTTCAAAAAACCTCACCGTTCCATCCTCGAGGCGGACGTGGAAAACGCTTTCGACCTTGCATAGAGGATGTTCTTTAATGTTCTCGACTAACTCCATATCATCTATGCCCAATTCGCTGGAAATTATGGTGTTAACCATGTTACCCGCGCCCGCCAGATGAATTAGTTCTACCTGACTATTAGAGCGGAGCAGTGAGGCATCGGTGCTGCCAGCACCCAAATCCAAGACCGCCAGAGGAGCATCCGTTCCGGGAGTGGTCAATGCTCCCAAAACTGCCATTTCGGCCTCAACCCCTCCGATTTCGACTTTTACGCCCATATCGGACTCTATTGCAGAGGCCAATTTTTGCATTGGCAGCTCCTGGGCTTCTACCATTACGGCCAAAGCCACTCCGGTTTCCATTGCAAATTCCTCTGCCAAGCCTCCCACGACTCTCTGGGGAACCATTGTATCGACTGCCAATAGATCTTTGATGTGTATCTCCCCCAGAGGCAAACCCGTCAATTCCGACATGGTCTTACGAACCCGCTCCATCATTCCCCCAACGTTGGTGCCTGGTTGGCCAAAAATATCAGTAATGGGCCAATTAGCATCAACAATTTCCATGATCGCCTTGGCGCCTTCGTCAATGTTGATGCTCCTCTTGCCCGTTGGGCCTAGGATATACAGCTCTCCGGCTGGAATACGCCTTTCCTTCACCTCGCCCAAGGGTGTCCGTATCACAACGGCTGACCTGTTGCCTATTAGGGCCTTGGCAACGGGAACGATCTGACGAGTTTCATCGGAAGACAAACCAAAAATAGTTGCAATACCGTAAGGATTGGACAAAAGTTCCACAGATCTTCCCGGAGGAGCTACCTCCACACAGCACTGCATACCCAAAGGAACACGATCGATTGCCTTGACTTCGTCGACAATAGGAATAGTTTTATTGATCCGGTTTGCTATAAGCACTCCGTCGTCTGACTGGCAAATAACCCCATTGACGGCTATTCCACGAGATAAGGCTAGATTGATCATGTTTGCAGCCTCTTCAAAACTAACGCTTTCTGGAATGACAACTACCACAGGATCTTCAGGCTTCGTCTTTTCGAGATCGTAAATCGATATCGTCCTTCCAACGCCAATCCCAACTCCGCCCGGCGTCGATGGATTATGACCAATCATCGTTGACTCGGTAATGATCGTTTCGGTAATAGTCTCCATTGCAACGTCTCCGATCACAGGAGCTGCCTTGTTCAATCGAATTATGTCGATCCTTTTGAAATCTTCATGTGGCCATCCCGCTTGCTCCAAAGCAAGAGACAGAGCTCGGCGAACGCCGGTTACGTTCTGCAATGTTCCCTTTATTCCCGTAGTATAGGCAGTAGAGGAAGAGATAAAGTCCACCGAGCCATCTTCCACTCGCGCAAGGGCCACTTCAGTAGTAGCATTTCCTATGTCAACGCCAGCAATAATAGGCACTGAAGACCCTCCTTTTTAACTGTGCCGCTATTCCGGTATATCGCCACGTAAAAGTTTACGTCGTTCGTAAACAGAGACCGCTTCTCTAACGAAGGTGGCACATGCCGTTGCGTTATATTTGTTCTCAAGCTCATCGGCAATTGCCATGAGTTCTTCCTTGGTCGATCTATGTGGTCTTAGGGCGTTATAGATCTCCAACACCCTATCATCGGGCACTTTCGTCAATTCGGCAGCTCTTCTTAAATTTGATGCCACCTGACGCCTTCCGGCCGACTCTGCTATTTCCGCCTGCATCAACAAGGCTTCCGGAGCAATTCGAAAGTCCTCAAAGGTAGCCTTGCCCTGCAAGACAGCATCTAAGGTGAGTTCACTAAAGGCATTGCCCCTTGGACTCTTTATGGTGTCGGGCTTTTTGGAACCTAAGGGATAATCCTTTACGGAAAGGCTCCCTTTCTGTCCCGTGCTTTCTTTTGGAGTGGGGGCCTTTCCTTCTCCTCCCGAAGAACTCATACCCTTTAAGACCTCTTTTACCAGTTCAGCTATCATTTCTTCATTAAGCATTTGAGCCAACTTTAACGCCCCCTCTTATTCGAAACGAACTTCAAGCTCCATCGGTGACTTGGAGCGGTCTAAATAGCGCACTTCTTTATTGTGTAATAGTGCTGCAATACCCTGATAACGAGGACGAGCCATGGGATCGTTTCTTGTCGGAACCGGAGTGGGGTGTTCTCCTTTAGCATATTTCGCCGCATTGCGGCCTATTGCCCTGAAAACTTCGGCATCGAGAAGTGGTGCCTGGGGAAAAAGTTCTAAATTGTTCAGTGGGTTTAGATCCCGTTGATGTATGACCGTCGTGCCCCTGGACAATATACCGATACCTATGCCCGAACCGGACAACTTAGCGCCCTGGTGAGCTATGAACCCCACATCGGCAGTGTGATATACGCGCACAAGTCTTGTATTAAGACCTTCTTCTTCAATACCTGCAAAGACCTGCCTCAAAACCTCGCTATGAGGGACTCCCACTATCGTTTCGGTAAACACGGTTCCAAAGGCCGGAGGGATGGCAACTACCACTTCCTTTGGATCGGTCCCCTTCTTAGCTACACCAACCTCCACTAAAGTCATTTTCCCTCCCCTTTGAGGCAGAGTGGCCGTGGGGGAAGACATCTTGCCCTGCTCTCCCATTACTTCTTGTAAAACTTCCGCTATTACCTTTTTAATCAATTCTTCGTTGACCTGCATTGTCTTCCCCTCCCTATACGTCCTCGGGCCTTATCGCCCAGGGGATTTCCTTTATTTCCTTCCAACGCTCTTCAGATATCCTGTAGCCCGTGCCAGGGCCCTGGTAATCGTTGGGGTCGTTGACGGCACTGTAAACTGTACCATCGCTGTCTATCCATGCAGATGTCTGCAAATAGTCTCCGGAAACCCGCTGGCGCATCATCATTACGATAGCTTCAGCTATATCTCTGAAACCCCTTTGAGCTAGTATTTTAACAATGTCAATGCCGTTTATACCCTCGTTCAAAAGCCTTTCCGCCGCCCTCAAGTCCTCAGTCACGTTTCTGTCCGGCAAATCTTTGCTGCCGTTAGCATAAGTTGCAGCTTCGACTTCGGCATCGGTTATAGGCGGAAATCCCAGCGCATCGTAAACGGCCTGGAGCGCTCTTGCAGCCTTATTGCGGACAGCGACTACTTCTTCTTCGGAGACAGGCTTATTACCGCCATCGACCTTGAAATCACGCTGAATAGCCAGATAATCGTCCATATCCTCAATATCCCAGTTGGAACCGGCAAACATGTTGTCGTAATTGGGTACGGCTGAATAACCGGAGAAGATGAGATCTGTCCCAGAGAAAAGCTGAGGTATGGTGCGTGCAGTTCGTCTCAAGTCCGAATGCGAGAAGGTCTGGTCGTTACCTGAAGCAACTTCCATATCAAGCGTAACGGTGATCAAGTTTTCTGCCGCAACGGCCCTTAAACCGCTTGGAACGGCTCCGGGAACTCCTATGCAGGAGATAGAGCCATTCTGCAGACCCTGCACTCCGGCGCCTTTGGTTATCATAACGCACCTGGTTTCAAGATATAGCATGCTTTTCCCCTCGGCTGCACCCATCTGAACCTCTGAACCGGTGCCGCTGGTGAAGCGCATTTTCAGCCCTCGACTTGCATAGGCAGATGCCAAAAAAGCTTTAGACCAAGGCGTATCGTCCCCGTCTATGAACACGCTTTCGGTGCCATATACGGATACCGTTTCAGCGTAACTCGTAAGCCCTCTCATTCCTATCTGCAGTTCGAAGGCCTCTTCAAGAGCGCATTGGGTGAGCACCCCTGGCCTGCCAGTCTGAGAACCTATCAGCAATGAGAGCGCGTTTAAAGGAGCATATCGATTCACGCCCACCGTTGTTTCCAGTTCCACAAATCCCCTCAGGGCTCCTTCTGCAGCATCGGCGGCAAGCTGGACAGGATGATCCTTTGCGCTCGTGATGTGAGCCTGGTTTGCAGGAGTCTTGCGGGATCTCATTTTGGATATGCCCATCATTATTTCAACGATGTTCAAACAGTCCATTACGTTGTTTATCTTGGCCGGCGTCAAACCCTGAAAGATTTTTGTGACTTCATTTCTCGATACATTGGGATCCACCAACATCTTCGCCAGTTCTAGATCACTTTTTGCCATGGCTTGCGGAGCTATCTCGATATCGATAGCATAATTAGCAATGAACTGTTCTATCATGTCGAAGTCATCGCGTTTTTTGCCATCCATTTCGGTAATTTTGCCGTTTTCGATCTTTATTGACGGAACTGGGTCCTTGGGGCTTCCCATTGCATAAAGTCCTACATCCACCCATTCGGCAATAAAACCGTCTTTATGTACCGGCCTATTGTTCAGTACTTCAAATCTTTTACTCTTCTTCTCAGCCAATTTGTTCGCCCCCTCCGTATTCAACAATCCCTAAATGTAAGGGGTCGTAACCGATTTGGGCTCGGCACCCATTGCGCCAAGCAGCTTTTTACCTATCATTCTTGCCGCTATCAAAGCCTGCCGAACGGCGCCGGAATCACCCGTGAAGGTTATAACCACTTCGTTCGTAAGGGATAATCCTTTTGTAGGCGACAAATAATCGATCAAATCAACTTCAGCGGCCTTTAAAGCCGTATCGCTCATGACGAAACCAATGCCTGCAGGAGCTCCCACTATTAATCCGAAGGCCCTTCCGACAGGCGCGTTGAAGGCTTTATTGCAGGCATAGCTGGCCCTGGCAGTATATTGAAATTCAAGATGTCCTGCGTCATTCGCATAAACATCTCCGAAGGTGCGGCGCAAGTCCTTCAAAGCCACCTCAATGGCTCTCCTTGCATCGGATACGTCCTCCGCCCCGAAAATTATCAACGATCCGTGACCGGCTCCACCTTTGGTATCCCTGGGAAGCTCTAAGGACACTATCTCGGTATTGGTAGCTTTTACCGCCTCATCGGCAGCCATTATTTGAGGCCCTGCACCTGTTCTGGCCGAAAAGATCCCCACGGATCTGAATTTTTTGTCTATGCCCAACTTTTCCTGAAGCATAGGCTCAACGTTGGCCACGACCAGGCCTATGGTGTCGCCCTCGGAGATGCCGACGTATTCGGTAACGCCAACGACGCTCTGTACGCTTACATTTGGCGTTTCACACTTCTCCTTTTCTTGCGCAGCCTTCTCGGGGGTTACGACAGTGCTGCCGCTTCCGAGGCGTTTCATAACTTCGTCCATGACCTTTTGCATGATATCCTGTTCCATCAATCACACCTCCACAAGGTGGCTTAGCCCAGTTTAGGCAAAAGCTTCTCGGTATCACTGTGTGGCCTTGGAATGACGTGAACCGAAACTATCTCGCCTACACGTTTCGCCGAGGCCGCTCCCGCATCAACCGCTGCCTTCACCGCTCCAACGTCACCGCGAACCATTACGGTAACCAGGCCCGAACCAATTTTCTCGTAGCCGATAAGTCTGACGTTCGCTGCTTTGACCATTGCATCGGCAGCCTCGATGGCTCCGACCAGTCCCTTTGTTTCGATCATTCCCAACGCTTCTCCATTCACGGTCTTGCACACCTCCTGATGAACTTTTCAATTTTTTGCTTTAAAGCAGCTATCCCTTCTCCTGTTAAGGCAGAGACGCAAACCACCTCCTCAACTCCCGCTTCCGCCAAAAACTTTTTTGCAATTTTTATCCGATCTTCATCGACTAAATCCGCTTTGCTTATAACCCCGATGACCTTAGACCTCAGAGACTTAGTAAAGCGGGAGGGAAACTGTCTTAAATTTGTGGGGTCAATTAAAAGGAGTATTATTTGTGAACGCGAAGAAACCGTAATTAATGCATGATAAAAACGAGGTAGATCAAAAAATTCACCGGGCGTATCAATTGCCTTCCCGGAAAATTGAAAAAAGGGCGTTTTGCGAAGGGGCCCTTCATCTTCCAGCAACTTTAAGGCCTTCAACAGCGTTGTCTTGCCGGCACCTGACGGCCCGATAACCATGACACACATTATGTAAAGGTGACCTCGGCAGGAAAAAATCCAAGCGCATCCTTGAGGGAATTAACAGCTGTGCTTAGGGCATTTTCCACGGAGGCAACTTCGCCCGTAAGGATGACACAACCCGTGAATCTATCCACAAACTCCACGTTTACGGCAGAGGATTTACTCGCTATGTCGGCGGCTATTATGGCACCCTCGCCGGGGGTAATTGTCATGATGCCTATCGCTCCAGCCCTGTCGATACCCACTTTCTGACAAAGGTCTCCCTTTGGATTTCTTATAATATGCGCCAAAGTGACTTGTTTGCCGGGGACGTATTCCTGGATAACTCTTAAACGTTCGCTACCCTCCACTTGAGCACCCCCTATACCATGTATTAGTAAACTAGGAAAGCAATAATATTGCATTAAAAGCAAATAACTCATTTTTGATCAAATTTTGTGCTAGCGCATACGACAAAGGACCTGAGATGCTCTTCCTCAGGTCCTTTTACTAAACTTTTGTTTTCTTGCTCATATTTCTATTACTGAAAAAACAATTCATCCGGCATCAGGTGCCATCTTTTAAAAAGGGAAGTGATTTCTTGTATTCACTTGGGGAATAACCAACCATTTCCTTAAAGAGGGTGCTGAAGTAAGCGATATTTTCATATCCCACAGCGGAAGCTGTCTCGGTGACGTTGTATCCCATTGCAAGTAATTTCTTAGCGCGTTCTATGCGCTTTTCTTTTATGACATCAATAAACCTCTTGTTCAAGACCCTTCCGAACATCCTGCTCAAATGGCTGGGGCTAACATATACGTGTTGGGCAACTTTGGATAAATTAGCCTCGCCCAAATTTTCCTCAATGTACGTTAAGGCCTTTTGAATCAATACCAATTCCGGATCTTTTACACTCTGCCTGACCCTCCACGCCTCTTCGAGGGAGATAAAAAACATGTTTTTTAGGTCGACGAGGCTCCTGACCGGTATCATCATATCCCTAACCTGCCTTCTGGCCCAAGTCTTGATAGCCTCTTCGTCGCATTTCAGATCTAAAAGCAACTGACATATTTGACCTAAATAGCCTCCAAACAGCAATCTTACAACTTCTACGTTGGCCCTTGTTACTTCACATTGAGATAAAAGAGAGAACAACCTGTTGACTCCCTCGTTTACAAGTTGCAATTGCCCATCTCTTATACCTTCCAAAACGACCGAAAATGATTCGTTGAAATCAATTTGGCCGGCATCCGTTTTTACCTTTTCCACTTTGGGCTTAAGTTGCCCGTATATGAAGTTCCCAAAACCCTCTAAAATGCTTTCTTCCAGCGTCTCTTCCAAACTGGGTAGAATCTCCGAAATTTCGTTTAAATCTCTGATTTTCCCCATATAAACGATATTGCAATGGATATCGTTTTGTAAAGCCATGTCGAAAACTTTATACGCAACTGTCTCAGGACTTTCCAAGGGAGCATTAAAAAATATGAGAGTTATGTAATGAACCCAGGGTACCAAAAAAACAGACTCCCCCAAGGTTCTTTGAAGTTCTCCCAAAAGGGTCAGCTGAGGCCACTGGTTCTCCTCTACATCTGATGTACCCAAAGCTACCACTCCAAAGACATGCAACTCCCTTGTAGGTAAAAATCCAACTTCCCTAGCCACGTTTTTGAGCCCCTCGGTAATCTCTTCGCCGTTAATTATGCTCTGCATCATCAGGGATGCCACGAAGTTCTTGTTATCCAATATAAACTTTTTCAGCCTCAACAGTTGTTGGGACGTTCTGTTGGCTTCCTTTATTTCATCTATCGCTTTGCCTATGGCGTCGCAAAGAGCTTCATCCTTGATCGGTTTTACCAAAAAAGCATTTACGTTTAGCCCCACAGCCTGCTGGGCGTATTCGAAAAAATCGTAGGCAGTCACAATTATAACCTTGCCCTGAAAACCTTCGCTTCGCAGCTTTCCCAGTGATGTCAAAGTGTTTCCGCCGGGAACCTTTATATCGAGCAAAACCACGTCAGGATTCCACGAACGTACCTTATTTTCAAAATCCACCGTATTAGAAGCCTCGTCCAATTCCAAGTAGACAGGAAAAGATTTGAGCCTTTCGACCAGTGCGCGTCTTTCCAGCGGCTCATCCTCAACGACGAGTATTTTCCTGGACATGACCTAATCCTCCACAGATGGTAAGCTTAGACTTACTTTCGTACCGACTTCTGGTTCGCTCCATATATCGAATAATGCCTCTCTTCCGTAAAGTAATTTAAGCCTCTCTTTAACATGGGAAATACCCACGCCCTCGGATATTTCGTCCAAGGAACAACCGACTCCGTTGTCCTCTATGGTGATCTCCAGTTTCTTATTCTCAATCTTGGCGCTTATGCAAACCAATCCCGGTTTGAGAGAAGGCTCGATCCCATGAACAACGGCATTTTCAACTATTGGTTGAAGTATTAAAAAGGGAATCTTGCACGATAAAGCCTCAGGCTCTATGTCTAAAATATATGAAAAACGATCGCCAAATCTGACCTTTTGTATGGCTAAATACTGTTTCAGGCACTCGATCTCGCTTGAAAGGGGGACCATTTCTTCCCTGGATTGCCTTTTCAGTATATATCTTAAATAGTCAGCGAATTGGACAGTAAGTTCTTGTGTTTGAGGAGCTCCTTCGAACATTGCCAAGCGAGACATGATATTTAAAGTATTAAACATAAAATGAGGGTTTAACTGGTTTTGGAGGGCCTTGAGCTGAGTCATTTTCAAGTTCCTTTCAAGCATCTCCTTGTCGCGCTGAGCTGTGACCAACTCCATAGTCCTGTGCAGCAGCTTGCTTTCTATCAAATGGCGCTCGCATAACTCTACGACGTGAGAAGCCATGACATTTAAGAGATTCATGGCATTCATTACGGTTGACTCGTCTACAACGGGAAGAGCCAAAAAATCATTGACCCAATCGTCCAATTCATCGGCGCTACATGGCCAAAGGGGAGCTATTTCGCTGCGAACCTCCTCCTCTGTATAGGGCCTGAGTAACACCTGGCCGCACAATAACGTGCCTACCAATCTACCTTCGATCATGAGCGGACTTGCCATATCGATCAACCCGCAATGGCATCGATAAACCAGAGGACCTCCCGAATCTAGGGCATGTAGACCTCCCCAAGCATCGCTTTTTTCGCAACCGCACCTACCTTCGGGGTGAGAGCGAAGCCTCCGACAAAAGGCACAAAAATTGCTGGGTATCGTCAGCGCAGTTCCGTCAGTAGCAGCTATCACGGCACCAACATGCATAGCCGCGGCAAATCTGTCTACCAGATCTTTGAGTTTTTCCAGCTCGACTATCTCATTCCACCATTCATAGGAACCATAACTCGCCATCTTATCGTCTCTCTAGAAATCGCTAACATTATCTTAATTGCTATATTTAATTATAACTTATCATTTTCCTCTTCCAAAAGTTCTTTTATACAATGACAGTGTCAAATTCCTGTAAGATTCTAGAAACACGCCCCATAACATATCCAAAGGACTTGGTCTGCCCTTGTTTGGCTTTCTTTATAGCCAAATATCTTTCTCTACAATTAACTTCCAAAAGCCTCCTGAGCGCTTTTTAGAACTATTTCATATTATTTAATATTTATCCGCAAGCCATGACATCATGATGAAAAATTATGTAGTAGTTTTTCCAATACACTTACCACTCTCTTCACACATTGGGCTGTAAACTGATCAAAGATTTCGGCTCTGCCCTTCTTGTCGTTGCCACCAATTCGTTGTGCTCTTTCAATTATTTCGGGTACTTCCTGCTCAAAAGAAGACTCTAATTCGTCGAAATACGATCGCACAACAGGATTTCTTTCGTCGTAATATCCTGGCAAGCTCGCTATTGGATCTCCTTTAGTAAGGTCCATCAACCTTCTAAAAAGCCACCAATAGGACTTAGGGGAAAAACTGTCTTCGGTCGCACTGACAGGAGGAGTTAATACCTTTCCAAAAGAACCTGCCTCGCTTACAGTTTCTGGCAACGCCGATCCGTCCACGAAAAAGGGGACATAACAGCTATTGCAGGGAGGTCCCGGAGCCCACCAAAAAACAGGTATATCATCGTCATTTTTAGGAAGCACAGCAACACAGGAACTTGAAGTATTGCCCCACGTAAATCCAGTAGGAGAAACATGCATACATATACTCTGGAAATCTGGATCAGCTGCGTCAAAATATGGACCTTCTAAAAATGTTCCCTCATAGTGATCTCTCGCTATTGTCTTCATGACAGATAAATCGATCCTGCCATAACTCTGTTTAAGTATATCTCTGCTTCTTTGTGCCCTAATGTGTGAAACCTGTCTTGAATTCATATCATCGATATACGCCCTGGCAAAATCAAAAGATCCTCTTAACTTTTCAGGCCACCACTTCATCATAATAGCATAGTCCACGATATCCGATGAACCTGCATCCCAATGATTTCTTATCGATGGCTCATTAGATATCGAAGCAATCCCGCCAATAACCCTTCTGGCCACCCATCTTTTACCGACTGTCTCTACAATCCATGCTTCTTTTCTATCTGCAACTATATAGGAATTATCATAACCTCCCTGAACATGATCCTGGGAAGGAACGCCGGAACCGAACTGGCCATGCTCTTCCACCAATTTTCCTATCACATAAATAGCTTCTTCTGCACTTATAGCCCTTTCTAATGCTAAACGTACAATATCCATCCCCGTCAAACCAAGATCGGGCCCTTTGCCAATCTGGTACTTTTTAGCTGAATCCCTAAACCCTTTGGTAAATATGGCTTCATTGCCAATCACAACACCATACTCGTTTATCCCCTCTTCATATCCCCAACACCAATAAGGGCTCGAGCCCAAGGTTGTTAAGGTCATATCAACCTGTGGAATTGAAATATATTCTAATTGTATGGCGCTACCCCTTGGCCACTCACGGCTAGAATGAAGAACTAGGGGTTGACAATCGAAAAAAGGACGGTCGCTGTTTTTCCCAAATATTACACTGCCCGAAGCTGTTGCATCTCTTAAAGCCACCCAAGTATCACACACGGTTATCTCTCCTCTCTATTGGTCTAGCTTTTATATACAAAAAGGTGTCGAATGGTTAGAATATCGACAAAACTCCCTTAAAACGAACTTCCATAGCATCACAGAACCTCACCGTGGGCAATATTTCAAGCAGTATGAAAACACTCCGATGGCAAGAGCTCTAACACCATCTTTTTGTATATATTTCTGCCAAGTAATTCTTGTTATATATTTTCTCATCGCTTCATTCATACATTCATGCGATCTCGCTATTTTTGAAGGGACAAAAGGAAAGGCACTTGAGATATCCCCTTTTGTCCCTTTGACAAATAATTTCAAGGTTAGAAACGTTGTGTCAGTATGTCCTGCAAAAGATCCCAATCGTCCCACACGTGTTCATACAACCGTCGATACAACGTATAAAAGGCCCTTGCCCGTTTCGTCTTCTCCACATCTGGCTGGTATTGTCTCTCTAATTGGACTGTTTTATTGACGGCATCCTCGATATCTTTGTATAAACCGACAGCTATCCCTGCGACTAAAGCCGTACCCTTGGCTCCGAACTCGGAACCTTTAGGCACTTCCAGGGGAAGCCCGGTCATGTCCGATAGAAGCTGACACCAAAAGGCACTTTGGGCACCGCCCCCCGATATCCTTACTCGATTTACCTTCATGGGGATGTATTGATAACAGTCCATCATTGAAAATCCCACGCCCTCATATACCGCTCTTACAAGATTGTCTCTATTGTGAGTAGCGGTGATCCCGAAAAACTGGGCTCTGGCAGTGGGCTTGACAAAGGGGGCTCTTTCGCCGCTAGCGCTAAGGTAGGGATGATATACCACTCCTCCGGCTCCTATCTCAAGCTTTTTCACGTGCTCTTCTATCACATCGTAGAAGGACATACCTCTTTCTGCGGCTTCCTCTTCGTAGGGCCTCCCCACCTGCGCCAAAATCCAATCGAGGTTGGGCGTTCCCATCATGACTCCCATGGCCCTCACCCACAGTCCGGAAAATCCGTGACACATTGTAAATCCAACGTTCATCGGCTCTATATAAGGACCGTCCATTACTACCTCGTTAAAGCATGTGGTACCAATTATGGAGCAGGCATCGCCAGGGTGTATAGCACCCACGCCGGTAGCCGTGGCGATCACATCGAAGGGTCCTCCTATTACCGGTATGCCCGACGGAAGCCCTAGAAGCGAAGCCGCCTCTTGGCTAAGGGGTGCATGATTTTCAAGGGGAGCTTTTACAGGGGGAAGTAAATATTCATACTTTAAGGTCCCGTACATCTTCAACAATTCTTCCGAATATCTGCGTTTAGCTATATCAAAATGCGGAACACATCCGTCGGTCTCATCTGTAGTGATTTCACCGGTTAATTTGTACTTTAGCCAATCCTTGCAGTACAAGGCCCATCGCGATCTTGTCAAAGACTCCGGTTCGTTTTCGTCGAGCCATTTAATTATTGCAGCCTGAACCCCAGAAAAAAGAACGGAGCCCAAAATCTTATAGGCCTTATCGCTTATGCCCTCTGCTTGCCATCTTGCAATTAAATCTCCCGCTCTTCCGTCTGACCATAAAATGGCAGGACGCACCGGATTGCCCTTTTCGTCAATGAGCCAACACCCATCTCCTTGTCCCGTCACTCCCATGGCGCATACCTGTTTGCCGGGGACGCCGCTTTTTGTGACGGCCTCTTTAATAGTTTTGACTACGGCTTCCCATACTTCGTTCATATCCTGTTCGTCCCAATTTGGCCTTGGGTTTAACACAGCAGTCCTTTGCCTAGCCACTGCCAGCTCATTGCCCTCTTCGTCAAAAACCACGCTTTTGACCATAGATGTGCCCGCATCGATCCCTATCAAAAACTTTTTCATCCCTATCCCTCCTCACTCGGTTTTCACTAAAGATCAAGCGAATCAGCTAAATATTTCTTTATTGACGCAATTTTTTAGCTCTCCCTTATCAAAATACAAATAAAGCGATCCGGCGACCGTTTCAATGCCCCTGATCGCACTTTTTTGCGACGCCCCTGCGATGTGGGGCGTCAACAGGACGTTATCCAGCTTCGTCAAAGGATGATCGGGGGGCAGCGGTTCGGGATCAAACACATCTAAAGCGGCACCCTTTATTTTCCCCTTCGCCAAAGCTTCGTAGAGGGCATCGTAATCCACTATGCCGCCTCTTGCCGTGTTGACGAAATAAGAAGTGGACTTCATCAAGTTAAATTTACTTCCATCCATCATCTTCTCCGTCTCGGGGGAAAGCCTGACATGCAAACTGACCACATCTGCCGTCTTCAAAAGCTCCTCAAAACTTGTGCTTTTGTGTCCTTCTTCTTCAATAATTGAAGGCGTTACATAGGGATCGTAAACTAAAACTTGGCATCCAAATAGGGAAAACATCTTTGCGACGTTACGCCCTACTTTTCCGTAGCCCACTATGCCGACAGTAAGATCGGAAAGTTCCGGGCCGACCTTGTCGTAAAGATATAGGTCGCCCCTCCATATCCCACGTTTTAACTCATAGTGTCCTAAAGCCATGTTTTTCATCAAAGCCAGCGTTGCGCCAACAGTAAATTCGACCACTGCCGATTCGTTTCTGCCGGGACTATTGAAAAGCGGAATTTTCATTGAGGTACAAGCTTTTATGTTGACGTTGACGGGACCTCCCCGTGTACACGCAACTGCCTTTAGTTTTGAAGCAGCTTGTAATAAAGCTTCGGTAACGGGCGCCGTATCGACTACTAAGACATCTGCATCCTTGACTAGAGGCATCAGCTCATCAGGGGTGCCAGAACACTCTTTTACTTCATCGGTATCGTAAAATGGTTCGTTGGGCCAAGGGACTTCGTGTTCGACAAATTCCGCATCGGGAAAATACTTCCTAAACACATCTACGAAGAGAAAGCTTTTTACGAAGCCATCTCCTACAACTAGAAACTTCATCTCGCATCACTCACTTCTGCCCATAGGTCTTAAACTTTTCCAACATCAGATCCATCTCATCATCGGAGAGTATCGTCGGTTCACCAACGCACTTGGCCCTATAGTAGATTTCGCAAACCATCTCAATTATCTCTGCGATACCGAAGGCAGAGGGCATATCGGGGCCAACGGCTATAAGGCCATGATTAGCCAACAGAACGGCGTTGTATTCTTTGCCCATCGTATTATACGCAGCGTCAGCTATCTCCTGGGTGCCGAAGGTAGCGTAGGGTGCACAGGGGACCTTCTTTCCTGCATAGGCTATAAGGTAACTGGCGGGAGGCACATCCCAACGCAAGGTTGCTATGGTAGTGGCAAACATGGAGTGCGTATGGACTACAGCTTTTACGTCCTCTCTGTTCTGATAGAAAATCAGATGCATCCTCCATTCGCTCGATGGTTTTCTAAAGCCATCGACTACTTTGCCTTCAAGATTCATTAAAACGATATCCTCAGGCTTAGTCTCGAAATAATCCATCCCGCTGGGAGAGATGGCCATTAAACCTTCTCTTTTATTAAAAACGCTGATGTTTCCTCCCGTCCCTTTGGTAAGTCCGGCTGTTATGAGTTTTTTGCCATAATCCACTAATACATTTCTTTCTTCCTTCAAAAGCAATTCACACCACTCCTTCTCGAGTATTTTTTTGGATCTTTATAACATATAATAACACTACTACCTTAAGAAAAACTATAACAGGAGGGCGGTGAAACAAATGGCAAAAAATGTGGTCATGATAGGCGCACTGGATACAAAGGGTGAGGATTACGCCTTTGTCAAGAAAAGAATCGAAGCGGAGGATTTTAAAGTTATCGTCGTAGATATAGGGGTGATAGGCGATCCTTCTTTCAAACCTGACATAGATGCCGATAGTGTAGCAAAGGCAGGCGGAGAAAGTTTAGCTTCTTTAAGAGGAAAGGGCGACAAAGGCCTCGCCATGGCGGTTATGACAAAGGGTGCTGCTGAAATCGTGAAAAAGCTTTTTAAAGAGGGGCAACTTGACGCCCTATTTGGCATGGGCGGATCCGCAGGAACGGCCATAATATCTGCTGCAATGAGAGCTCTACCCCTCGGAATTCCAAAGGTGTTAATATCTACTGTGGCATCGGGCGATACTAAGCCTTACGTCGGGACCAAGGACATAGTAATGGTTCCTTCAATTGTAGACGTAGCGGGAGTGAACGCGATAAGCGCAGGCCTCTATTCCAGAGCAGCAGGAGCCCTCACGGGAATGCTCGAAACTGAAGTCCCCAAAGTCGCAACCAAACCACTGATAGCAGCCTCCATGTTCGGCAATACGACCCAGCTGATCAATCAATGCAAGGAGATAATGGAAAAAGAAGATTACGAAGTCATGGTGTTTCACTCGACCGGCACCGGTGGAATGACAATGGAAGACTTGATCGAAAACGACTATTTCGTGGCAGCTCTGGACTTGACTACCACGGAGTTGGCCGATGAGCTCTGCGGAGGAGTGATGTCGGCGGGCCCGAAGAGGCTTACAACAGCAGGCTTGAAGGGCATCCCTCAAGTCGTAGCACCTGGATGTCTTGATATGGTTAATTTTTGGGCCATCGACACAGTTCCCGAAAAGTACAAAAAGAGAAAACTTTACCCATGGAATCCGAATGTGACCTTGATGCGTACCACTCCTGAGGAAAACGCCAAACTCGGAGAGATAATGGCTCAAAGGCTGAACCATTCAAAGGGACCGACCGCTGTCTTCTTTCCTCTAAAGGGCCTATCGCAACTTGACTCGCCGGGAGGAGAATTTTGGTGGCCCGAGGCAAACGAAGCGCTCCTTAAGTCATTGAAGGAAAATTTGAGAAAAGACATTCCCCTCATAGAAATCGACGCCAACATAAATGACCCAATATTTGCCAAGGCCGTGACGGACAAAATGTTTGAGTTTTTATCAGGTAAATAAATCTGGAGGTGAATAGAAATGCCATTCATAACAAGAGAGGAAGCCTTGAAAAGGTTGCGTTCGAACGTAGCTGCAGGAAAACCAATAGTGGGCTGTGGTGCGGGAACCGGGATTTCCGCCAAGTTTTCGGAGGCCGGCGGAGCTGACTTAATCATAATATACAACTCGGGCAGATATCGTATGGGAGGAAGAGGATCCTTGGCAGGGCTTCTCCCCTATGGTGACGCAAACGGCATAGTCGTGGAAATGGCTTCTGAAGTTCTTCCCGTCGTAAAAAACACCCCCGTTTTAGCGGGAGTATGCGGAACCGATCCCTTCAGGCTCATGAAAGTATTCCTAAAAGAGCTCAAGGAGATGGGTTTTGACGGCGTTCAAAACTTTCCGACTGTAGGACTGATCGACGGAGTCTTCAGGCAGAATTTGGAGGAAACGGGAATGGGCTACGACCTTGAGGTTAAAGCAATTGCTATGGCCCACGAATTGGATATGCTTACCTGCCCCTACGTCTTCGATGCCGAACAAGCCATCGCCATGACAAAGGCAGGCGCTGACGTCATAGTTGCCCATATGGGGTTGACCACAAAGGGAAGCATAGGAGCCAAGACAGCTTTGACGCTCGAAGAAGCAACAAAACGCGTTCAAGACATACATGACGCAGCGAAATCGGTCAACCCGGATGTAATGGTAATATGCCACGGAGGACCCATCGCTGAACCCGAGGACGTCGAGTACATATTCGCCCACACCAAAGGCATCGTGGGATTCTTTGGCGCATCGAGCATGGAACGCATACCCGTAGAAAGAGCTATAAAAGAACAAGTAGAGCGCTTCAAATACCTAAAGATAAACGCCTGATTCAGGCTCTATCGATAGCCATCTAAAAAGAGAGCAGGCAAGCCGACCTGCTCTCTTTTTAGTTAACTGTGCTTTAATACTATTTTATATATGTGCTTTTTACCTTTGCCAATAAATTTATCCTATTTTCAGCCAGCCTGTCCGCTGCTTTGTACGTTGGTATGTTTTCCTTCTTTGCAATCTCTATTACCTCCAAAACAGCATCGTACAGGGCTTCAACTTTTCTTGTGGCTTTTTCCTTTATGTATCCGCCCGGCTCCAGCTCCGCAGCAACGTTAATTACGCCTCCGGCGTTGATAATATAGTCCGGCACATAAAGGATGTCCTTTTGTTGCAAAATATCTCCGTGCCTTTCTTCCTTGAGCTGATTATTGGCAGAACCTGCTACTATTTTACATTTTAGTTTATTTATGGTGTCATCGTTGATGATTGCGCCAAGCGCACAAGGTGCGAATACGTCACAATCTGCACCAATTATCTCATCGGGTTTTACTGCCTTTGCACCCAGTTCGTTCACCGCTCTTTTTACGTTTTCTTCGAAGATATCGGTCACGATAAGTTCCGCTCCAGCTTTCTTCAGGAATTTTGCCAGATTAAATCCCACATTCCCTACACCTTGGATCGCGACCTTTCTGCCAGCTACATCGTCTCTTCCGAAAACTTCCCTGCAAGCTGCCTTTATTCCCTGAAATACCCCCAGGGCCGTAAATGGAGACGGATCACCGCTTCCCTCTCCCAACCCGGCAACATATTTGGTCTCCATCCTTATATATTCCATGTCTTGTACATTCGTACCCACGTCTTCCGCCGTTATATATCTGCCGCCCAGAGATTCGATGTACCTGCCCAATGCCCTGAATAACGCTTCCGATTTGTCCTTTTTAGGGTCTCCTATTACGACAGTCTTGGCCCCTCCTAGATTTAGGCCGGCTGCAGCATTTTTATATGTCATACCCCTGGCGAGCCTTAAAGCATCCTCGATGGCTTCATCTTCGGATGCGTAGGTCCACATGCGACAACCCCCAAGGGCAGGCCCTAAGGTCGTATCATGAATTGCAATGATGGCCTTTAAACCTGAGGCCGCATCATGACACAAAACAACCTGCTCGTAATCGTACTTTTGCATGTAGCCAAATATCTCCACCACAACTACCTCCTTCGATATTTATAATCCTATAGTTATCTCAAGAACAAAGCTGTCTGACCTAATAAAGTATCGCTATTGCATGACAAAATATATGAACAAATCCCGCATCTGGAATGCCCAAACATTCTTCAAATTATTACATACAATAATATTGCATGTAATACTAAATATACTATGAAACGATAAAAATGTCCAATCGGATTTTATTTTCTCAATTTAAAATGATTCTTTGTAAAGATATATTGTCGTACTTTTTGCTCAAATTGGGGCGATCGCAATAAGGCATATATACATAAAAAACAAGACAGCATCCAACGATAAAATGGATGCTGTCTTGTTTTTGTTTGCCAAATTAAATCGCTTTAAATTACACCCCTAAAAGATCACCCACAAAACGAAGGTCATTATGAAAATAGCCGTCGCAGGAGGGTCAATGTGGGTATCGCCGTGTATGACAAAGGTACGAGAGGCAAATTCACCTACAAAAGCTGATATTACGCCCATCAATGCACCAATGAACAAAGAACCGCTGAAAATCGCCGCCAATGAAGCGATAATCGTCATATGATGCGTAACTGGAACGTTTATCCCAAAACAGAGGAACACCAAAGTTGCAGCCGAGATGCCGAATCCTACAAAGGCTGCCGCAGGGAAGTATGCTTCATTTATTCCTATAACAGCAAGAGCATACCATGCTGTGACTAAGCTAACTCCCAGAGAAATCATAAAAAGTTGACCGAAATCCTGCTGGTGGGGCACCCACACGTCGTTTCCTCCCGGTGTAAATCGACCTCGGGCCTTAGCTTCTTCGCTCAACGTGCCAAATAGTCCTGTTTTTCCAAAGGTCAAACGTACTATGGCGTTCGACAAAAACACCGTTAAAGCTACATTATCGGTGAAGCCTGCTGGAAAAATTGTATTGAAGACAGAAACCAAAAGATAACCTAAAATACCAAAGAGACCGCCCACCAACAATGCCATGGGATCCTTAAACCCAGCCCCTCCGGAGACTATGTCCTTGCCTGCTCCGTGTATGCCCTTCTTAGCGGCATAGGCAACAGCGGCAACACCCCCGCAAAAGGCGACGTGAGGGCCGAAGACAGGGCCAAAAGCTACATTAGAAATAAAGTCAAAGGAAGACCCCCCAAGCACAGCTGCTGCTCCAACCAAAACAGCAAAACCGGTGAACACGAAAGCAGGCAGCCCGCCTAAAGCCGCACCAAATACTCCACCACCGAAAGAAGCAAGAAGCGTAGCAAAATTCACCTTTGTAACCCCCTCTCAAAATATTGTACAAAACCGCAAGGGAACAACCAAAAAGCTCTATCCTGAGACATCACCTCCCAAGATAATTGCTTTAGTTTCCTATTTTATCTTCTCTATTCTCTCTTCAAAAATAGGAATTGTAGATGTGATACTAAAAACTCAATGGCTCAAGCCGGCTGGCTTGAGCCATTGAGTTTTTACGCCTTTCCTTGGGCAAAGGCCTGAAGATCGGTGTTTACTTTTGAGAAAACATAAACGGGAGCACAACCTGGGTATGTAAAGACTTTCTTTGCAAGCTTCATCGCTTCTTCGACCTTTTCCTTGGAAGGGAAGTATTTCCAGCAGTCACCTAAGACAAAAAGATTTTTGCCTTCTGCATAAAGTGGATCGAAGTCAGGTACTCCACCTGCAATGAAGACGCATTCGCCTTTTTCTGCAACCATCTTTTCCACGTCAATTCCTGTGTTCTTGAAGGAATCGAGAGCTCCACGTAGATACACGTAACAACCTGGACAGGTTTGCTGAATTATTACCGTTAAACCTTTGTATACCCCAACAGGGTTGTCATTAGCCCGTTTAAAAAATTTCCTAACATCCTCCAATTTTTCACCTACTACCTCAATGGAGGCCAAATCACCCACTCCGAGCCCCTCTGTAGCTGCTATCCTAACGGCCGGAATTTCCCCTGGCTCAAAACCCATGATATACGAAGTGACTGTGTCTACGGCCACCGTGTCCCTACCCGCTATTATCAAATTCATCTCGATCGGCGTTCCCGCATGTGGTCCCTGTCCCTCCATGCCGATGATCCCATCGATTATAGTAAGATCCGCCTTTCTAATTCGCAGCATATCAGCAAGCTTTTGTCCTAAGTCTATCCTGTGGGCACCCTGTTGCTGTCCGCTTGGGTGCCTGTTTGGAACGATGCCGTTCCAATTTTTTATGCCTAAAGTAACGGTCCCTCCAATATGGACCTTCATCTTGGGCAAATTAATGACGACATCTGCATCCAGGACAGGTCTAAACACTTCGGCTTTTTTAAATACCTTTCCTTCCGGGATTTCCACGACAACAGTGGATTCTTCATCGAAGTAGATAACCTTATCCGCCCCACCGCGAATCGCTGCCTCTTCCATCCCCGATTCCTTGAAGGCTGGTTTTGCCTTGCCAACGTGAAGCCCTAAAGAGGGATTATCACCTACCCACACTTCCGCAGCTTTGGACTCCTCTTTCAGGAAAGCCACTACTGCTTCCACCGTTCTGGGATCTACTACGGCAAAACTTTCAGGAGGTGCTTGAAATGCCAAATTGGGCTTAACCAATACCCTATCCCCTGGTTTAACTATGGCATCGATGCTTCCCAGGGACAACTCCACGGCTTTCTTGACCGCCGCCTTTATCGCTGCTACGTCTTCATCGTATCTCACAAATTTACCGCCCATAAATTCCCCGTTTCCCTTTATTCCGTTTGCCTTAACGACAGATACCTTTGCTTTTTCCATTTATATCTCCCCTCCTCAACTTGTATATCCATAGCTACCCCTATCAATCCTTTGGATAATGATATCATATTTCTGGGACAACACGCTACAATAATTTTCCAACAAAACTCAATCAATTAAATTATATTCATCTCCGATCTCGTCTTCCTGCAAGGGTCTCGTCAAATCGTCCAGGCGCTGCAAGTAACCTTCCAGGCGCTTTAAAGCTTCTCCGTACCCTGCCCAATCGCCCCTTTGCAATGCTTCTTCTGCTTCATTGTATGTTTCCCTAGCCCTCCTTACCAATTCCCCGAGGGTACCGCCTTCAGGCAAGCCCTCCGATTTGTACAAAGGAGATTCTGCCGCTTTAGTTTCCCTTTCGTCCTCAACTCCAAATAAATCGCTAATTACGTCATCGAAGCGCTCTCCCCAAACTACGCGGCCACCGGCCGCAAGGATTATCCTCTTGAGTTCGGGAAGATCGCTGTTTTCTGCCCTTAAGTAGAGAGGTTGCACGTACAAAATCGAATCCTCCAAAGGGATCACCAGCAACCTTCCAAATATTACGTCCGAGCCTCTCTGTCCCCACAAGGAAAGCTGTGCCGATATCTCGGGATGTTGATTTATCAATGCCTCTATCTGCTGGGGGCCGTAAATCAATTTCTGCTTCGGGAATACATAGGCCACTAGCTGACCGTAAGCATCTCCATCGCAACGCCCCGCTAACCAGGCAATCATATTGTTCTTTCCTGTGGGGAGATAGGGCGTGACCAAGACATATTCAGCCCTCTCCTCTTCTCTCAGCTTCGTGACGATATAATAGGGCGATGCTTGCGATCCTCCGTGTGTGGGGAAGGACCAGACGTCTTCTCTGTTGTAAAAGGTGTTTGGGTCCGTCATGTGATACACGGCAAATATTTGAGCCTGCACTTGGAAAAGGTCCATGGGATAACGTCGATGGAGGATCAACTCAGGGGGCATCTCTTCCAGGGGCTTAAACAGATCGGGAAATATCTTATTCCAACTGAGGATCAAAGGATCCTCAGGATCGGAAATGTAAAACTCAACGTTACCGTCATAGGCATCAACCAGAACTTTTACGCTGTTTCTGATGTAGTTAAAACGTATCTTTCCGGCTTTGGTCGATAGAAGTGTTGGCTGCGAATAGGGATATCTGTCGGTTATGGTGTAAGCGTCCATCACCCATACAAGCCTTCCGCCCATCACTGTAAGGTAGGGATCTTGATCGAAAAGCAAAAAGGGCGCAATACGCTTAGCTCTTTCGAGTATATTCCTGTAATACATGATCCTACTCTCCGACGTGATTACGTCGGTAAAAAGAATTTGAGTATCGCCAAAGCGAACGGAAAATGCCAACCTGCGTAATAAAGAATTAACGGGAACTCCTCCGCTGCCTTCATAGGTGGAGCGGACGTTCTCGTCTCCAGCGGGGTAGTCGAACTCTTGAACCGTCGTTTTTACCAGAACATAATAATCGGTCATTTCTCCGTAATATATTTGAGGATATTCAATGGAAAGGGGAATGGTCATCCTGGGAGGCAAATCTTGAACGTAAAATACGGGCAAACCCGTTGGGGTTACCTCATTGACAGGATTCATTACTATACCATAACCATGGGTAAACTCGAGATGCATATTCACCCATGTAGGGTTTTGAAGCTGCCGAACGTCTAATTCCCTTGCGGCGAGCATCACCTGCCTGGGCACTTCGCTTTGTAAATAGTAGCGATCTATATCGATGTCGGGGAAATCGTAATAGGTCCTAATTTCCTGAAGTTGCTTGTAGCTTCTAAGCAAGGGGCCGTAATCCCACAACCTTATGTTCTCTATGGTTTCGATGTTTTTATTAAGGTCTTCCATCGTCACTCCGTCTTTGGGAGTGATATGGCGCACTACTACATCGTCTAACCCGTATGCGCGTTGCGTGGCCAGGATGTTATGTCTTATGTAAGGGCTTTCCCGCTGAAATTCGTTGGGCTCTACAACATATCTTTGAATTACCCCTGGATATATGCCCCGCAAACCAATTGTTCCAACGATCCATACTCCAATCAAGACTGCTATGAACTTCCAACTTTTGCGTCTAGCAGCTATGGGGAGAAAAAGCCCGATGACGGCGACGGCTGTGGCAAGGACGTTTAAGGCCAACAGGCGAGCATGCAAGTCTGTATATCCCGCTCCGTAGACGACGCCCAGGGGAGAAAAGAGAAGTTCGTAACGGTCAAACCAATACCCCAACGACAACAAAAGCATTAAAATGCCGGCCAAAATCCCCAATTGCAACCGCTCTCGCGCCGAAAGGGGGATTTGTCTGTAGGACTCCATGTCAACTCTTCCCTGAGCTCTGGCGATAAAGAAGATGAAAGCCGTACCTATCAACGAAATCAAAAAGACTTTAAACAAAAGACTTTGTGCATACCTATAAAAGGGGTATTGGAATATATAAAATCCAATATCTTTATTGAAAATTGCATCTTTTGCGTCAAAGGGCATTCGATTCAAAAACCTCAAGACCATCGCCCACTGATCCTTTGCCCCGAAGGCCAAAGCAAGTGCAACGACTAGGGCAAAGGCGTTGATCAACATCTTTACCCGAGGCAGGTTCAAGGGGGAATCGAAAAAGACCACAGCTTCCAAGGCCGTCTTCCTTGCCCGCATTAAGCTAAATCTGATGATACCCAGGGAAAATATGAAAACGAATCCAAAAAGCAGCCATTGAGGCCAGAACTTTTTCCAAAAAACAGCAGCGTAATCGAGGGCATCGTACCAGATAAAATCCGTATAGAATCGAACAAAGGGAACAAAACCTAAGATAACGGCCAAAATAACGATGGGCAGAACGACTCCGCAGCCCATGTTAAGGGATGGCCCGCCCGGCCAGCGGCTTCCAGTTCTGTCTTCATTACGATAATTCATCATTTTACCTCCAATTATCTTTATTGGTTTCTCAATCAGCGTTACATAACGGTTTTTTGATATCTTTTACAAGTATGTTACCATTTCCCTTGCACATATGGCGACATCAATTTCTTTGGGGGGTCAATATTTTGAATAATATTTTGAATAGAAAGATAAAAAATATATTATACAGCACTTTTATAACGATCTTCGTCTTATCTACGCTGGCGGAAGCCGCAGAACTTAAATGCACCTATGCGACGCGCCTGGGAGAACCTTTCTTAATGCGTCTCGTCTCGCCCTACCCTTTAACCGACGTAACTGTTCGTTGGCTTGACAAAGAAGGTCCATTAAATGTCGCCTTTTCGGAAGGCAAATATGAAGCGAGTATGCTTTTGGGAACAGATGTAAAGGATACAGGCCCCGGCGTTCACGAACTGATAGTGAGATATCACGAAAGAGGTAAATTTTGGACTCTGCGGCATGATGTAAAGGTGAAGCCAAAATCTTATCAGACCCAGGAACTGAAGGTACCGCAAGCTATGGCAACGCCTCCCAAAGAAGTCCTGGAAAGGATAGAAAAGGAATCGAAATTGGTAAGAGATATCATTAACGCTGTCACTCTCCGACGACATTGGGAATTGCCGTTACAACGTCCCGTTAATGGGATCGTTACATCACCCTACGGATTTAAAAGAATTTACAACGGTACCCCAGGAAATCCCCACCGAGGAATCGACTTCAGGGCAGCCGTCGGAACGCCTGTAAAATGCGCCGCAGACGGCGTCGTATCCCTTACAGGAGATCATTACTTCGGCGGAAAGAGCGTGTACGTCGACCATGGGAACGGAGTCATTTCCTGCTATATGCATTTATCCGAGATCTCCGTTAAAGAAGGCCAATTTGTACAAAAAGGAGAAGTTATTGCTCTTTCTGGACAGACCGGAAGGGCCACGGGCCCACACTTGCACTTTGGGCTTTATCTTTTAGGAAATGCCGTCGATCCAGCGTCACTTTTTTGAATGCCACTAGCTTAAATGCGCCTTATGTTATTTGCTAAATCATTTTAGACCATTTTTCAGGAACCTTTTGTTCGTCGACGCAAAGCCAGTGCCTTATTTGAAATAGAGCCCAAAAGGGGTTGACTTCAAAAATTAGGACATGATAAGATCGTACCTGCTCGTTTAATGTTCTATAGTAACAAAGGTAAATTAATTGTTTTTTGCTAACTATTAGCATTTTAGTTGGCTTAAAATAGCGGCGGCAATTGCAAAAGGATATTCAAAGGGATTGTCTGATCTACCTTATCAAGAATTTCTTATAGCCTGTGATATTTTTGTATTGTCAATCGTATGCTCCTGCAACTCCTTTAAACTCTAGATAGAAAAGGAGCTGTAATATGGGGACCTATCGCAAAAAATCTATTTTGCTCTTCGTGGTTCTCTTTTTATTCTGGGTTCTTTTTACATGGAAGTTAGAACTTCCTGCTCTGGTTGTTGGGTTGGCCTTGAGCTTTGTCGTTACCCGAATTTCACACCTATCCTTTTTCCCCACCGTACACGAGTTGTATCGCCACAAAGAACCGCCTCTGCACTTTCGATTTAGGGAAGCAATTACCTTTTTTCCCTTATATATCTTAAATATTCTCCTGGCTACCGCTCAGGTCGCCCTCTTAGCTCTAAAACCGCATATTGAGTTAAAACCCGGCATCGTCAAACTTGAAACCTCAATTAGAAACAAAACAACTTTAGTCATCTTGGCAAACCAGATCACTTTAACACCTGGCACTTTGACTGTCGACATTGATTTAGCACATCACAATTTATTCGTCCATTCCATAAATCTTCGCACCTTAGATGCAGACTCAGTGCGCAAAGAAGTCAAAGAGCTCGAGGAACGACTAAGGAGGATGATGGAATGATAAGACTGGCCCTCTGGGGATTGATGATCGCTTCTCTCATGGGATTCTGGCGCGTCATAATCGGGCCGACGGTTCCAGACAGAATAGTAGCTGCCGATGCTCTTACGATTATTTTAACAACAGTCCTGGCTTTACTTGCCATAGATTTCGGAAATGGAATTTTTTTGGACATTGCCCTAGCCTTTTCCATTTTAGCCTTCGCAGATGTTCTTATAATGGCTAAGTATTTTGAGCATGGAGAACTTCACCGATGAATATTGATATCACTTCGACAATTGCATGCGCTTTTATGGCGGTTGGAGTATTCTTCGCCATGACATCTGCTCTGGGAATGATAAGATTTCCCGATGTTTACACCAGAATTCACGCCGGAACCAAGGCACTAACGGGAGGAGCATTAATGACATTGGTCGGAGCAGCTCTTTACTATCCTGCATGGCAAGTCAAGGCGAAAATTCTGCTCATAGCTCTCTTTTTTCTGATCACGAATCCCATTTCCTCCCACGCTATTGCCAGAGCCTGCTATTTGCACGGAATAAAGCCTACGGTCTCCTATAAAGACGACTATGGAGAAAATTTAAACAACAACAGCGAGGAGACCGAGCGGTGAGTGCCCTCTTTTACTCCTTTGTCTGCTTTTTTTTGATTTTGACCGCTTTGGTGGCATCCGAGATAAAAGACATCTTAAGTGCCGTGATAAGTCTTTCTGTTTTTAGCGTATTATTGGCAATAGCCTTTGTTGCGCTTCAAGCCCCCGATGTTGCGCTTACACAGGCTGTCATTAGCTCCGGATTAATCACGTCTCTTTTTTTGGTCGCCTACAGCCAAACACAAAAAGAAGGCAGACGAGAAAATGACGAGGAGTAGCAGTGATGTCTAAGTCCTGTTTTTTAAGAATCGTGACTTTCTTGCTTTGCCTTGCACTAGGATGGCAGTTCTGGAAGGGCATCCTCGCCCTTGAACCGACCCAAATCATAATAGGCCCTGCGGCACATTACATCGAAAGTGCCGCCGAAGAAACGGGCGCAACAAACATAGTTGCTGCCATACTCTTCGATTACAGAGCCTTAGATACCCTAGGCGAAGCGTCGGTAATTTACACGTCGGTTTGCGGCATCGCGATGTTATTTGCCAAAAGCAAATTCAAAATCTCTTCTACGGGATTGTCCTTCATTGTGAAAAGGGGAGTAAGTTTTATAATTCCTTTTCTGCTATTGTATGCTGCAGGGATAGTGCTCATGGGACACATATCTCCCGGCGGAGGCTTTCAGGGTGGAGCAGTTTTTGCTACCGCTACAATCCTTTTCTGTATTGTTTACGGCTCTGGCTTTGAAGCAGTCATGATCAAGCCCAAGACAAAAGAACTGATAGAATCGTCGGGAGCTCTCATGTTTGTTCTCATTGGATTCGTTGGGCTTTGGACCGGGGCGGGCTTTCTCGCTAATATCGCCGCTGGCTACCCAAAGGGGGAGGTAGGCAGATTTCTAAGTGGCGGATCTATACCACTGCTAAATATCGCAGTAGGTATGAAAGTAAGCGCGGGGCTGTCCACTATCTTTTACAGCATGATTAAGCTCTTGGAATTCGAGGTCACCAAGCATCCGGGGGGTGAAGAATAAATGACTATAATTCCGTTAAGCCACGGTACTGCTATAATTTTATTCTGCATTGGTTTATACACAATAATATCCAAAAGAAATCTCTTTAAAACGGTTATAGGTCTTTCCCTTATGGAATCCTCTGTTTTACTGCTGATAGTAGCCGCTGGCTTTGTGCAGGGGGGGCGTCCTCCCATTTTGCCAATAGAAGGCATTGCCGTAAACCCCCTCCCCCATGCTTTTACCTTGACAGCAATCGTAATAGGGGCAAGCGATTTGGCTTTGGCCCTTGCTTTCGTAATAAAGCTACATCAACGTTACAAAACGGTAGACTTGGATAAAATAAGGGGTCTTCGAGGATGATTTCACTATTGACTGTACTCATCCCCCTCACTTGGGCTTTTTTAATCCCTTTGATACATATTTTCAGAAAAACTTGGCTAAAAAGGGCTATATTATTATTTGGCATAGCCGTCTTTTTCGTCACAATCTCTGCAGCCATATCGGGATGGAAACAATCCGCCCTTTCCTTCCTTGGGGGTTGGCCTGCAGAGCTGGGCATTGTCCTTATTGTAGATAAACTATCAGCTGCCTTTCTCTTTCTTTCGGCCATAGGAGGAGGAGCGGCATTTTTAGCTTCCTACGGGCGCTTAAAGGAGGGACCGTGGAGGTATTATGTTATTTTTTTCCTGCTTCAGGCTTCAATGAATGGCGTATTGATAACGGGAGACATATTTAATCTATACGTTTTTTACGAAGTTTTTTCGCTGGCGGCATACCTTCTCGTTGCCTTTACCATATCGTGGCAAGCTATTGAAGCAGGATTGAAGTATCTAGTACTCGGCACGATTGGCGCTTTTTTTATTTTGCTGGGCATCGCCTATATTTTCATGGCCACCGGATCGTTAAATATGGCAGTGCTTTCTCTGGTACTACCCCACATACCGAATGAAGCTTTGACAGTTATTGCAGCCTCTTTGCTGATAGGCCTTTTTATTAAAATTGGAGCTTTTCCTGTGCATTTCTGGTTGCCAGATGCCCACTCTTCCGCCCAAACGGCCGTAAGTGCCCTCCTTTCGGGAGTCGTGGTAAAGGTATCGATATATACCCTTCTCAGACTGTCTCTACTACTCTTCCTCGATACAAAACCAGCTGTCTTTACAGTTATCACCGTCGTAGGAACATTATCCGTATTGGGCGGTCATTTAATGGCATTGAGGCAAGAAGACATAAAAAGATTATTGGCTTATTCCACGGTTGCACAGATAGGTTACGTGCTTATAGGGGTTGGAACGGGATTGGCTGCTGGCATTTCTGCAGCTTTTTTCCATGCGATCAACCACATGTTTATGAAAGTGGGGCTTTTCATTGCGGCCGGACATATTGCCGAAGACATGAAAACCCGCAACATCTACGATCTTCGAGGTCTTTACCATCATCGCCGGTGGTTCGTCATCGTCTTTTCCCTCTTAACTGCTGCAATAGTAGGCATTCCTCCTCTTAACGGATTTATGAGCAAATGGTACCTGATGCTCGCTGCGACAAAAGCAGGAAATGTAATTCCAGCGTTGGCCCTAGCCTTTGGAACAGTAATTTCGGCTTTTTACTACATGCGAGTTTTATCGTTTTTTTACTCATCAGGCGATCCGCCGCCGCGACAAACAAACCCTTACTGGAACCTTGTTATATCAGGAGCTTGTGCCCTGTGTTGCGTTTTTTTGGGAATCGTTCCCCTCGTTCCGTCTCTCTGGAAGTTGTTTTCGGATATCGGCCTCAATGCAGTCGATACGGCAGAATACATATCTACGATATTGTCAAAATGAGGCTTGCTTCATGTTTAGCTTCGATTTTTTTAGGCTGGTGATGACACAGTGGCGACAATGGAAATATTAAAGTTTTCTTTCGTCTTCGATAAACTTTCCCTGTCTATGGCTATGTTGGCCCTTTTTATGGCAATTGCAATTTCCATATTCTCTCTGGATTACGTAGAAAAGAAACGAGGCAAAGAACGTAGGTTTTTCGTCCTCTCCCCCTGGATGTTTTGTGTCTTTTCCTGTATGGCCCTCTTCTCGGGAGACTGGTTTTTCTTTGGGGTATTTCTCGAAATGTCCTCAATAATGCTATTTTTCATGATCCTGCCCTTAAATTTTCGTACAGCCCTTTACTATTTGCTGACTCAACTTTCCGGATCTCTTCTTATCTTTGTCGGTGCGGCCATCATGATAACCGAAAGAGGAAGCGCTGTCATGGGCCCTGTTCCTCCTAACCTCCTTTGGCTGTTCCTTTCGGGATTGGGCATTAAAACCGCCCTTTTGGGGCTTCACTTTTGGCTTCCGAAAGTTCATAGCGAAGCTCCCACACCTACTAGTGCCCTCCTATCGGGTTTTTCCGTCAAATTAGGAATATATGGCCTTATCAGACTGGCCTCTCTTCCTGCGACAGACGTGCTCATGGTTCTCGGTCCATCAATGGCTTTATACGGCATCATCCAAGCAATAACCCAACACGACGCTAAACGGTTGCTAGCCTATCATACAATAAGTCAATTGGGTTACATCGTCTCGGCAATAGGAGTTGGGACGGCTCTTGGTATCGTTGCTGGAGTATATCACACAGTAGCTCATGCTCTCTTTAAGGGCCTATTGTTTTTGTGCATAGGTTCAATTGAAAAAGCTTACGGTACGAGAGATCTTAGCCTTTGGGGTCATGGCACTGCGAGAGCTTTTCCCGTTACTTTCGCATTTTTTTTGATAGGAGCTTTAGCAATATCGGGCTTTCCCGGCATGAGCGGTTTTGCTAGCAAAGCCATGATCAAAGCATCGTTAAAAGAAATTTCATTTTATCCAGTAGTTTGGATCCTTCAAGCAGCAAATGTCGGAACAGTATTGTCTTTCTTCAAGTTGGGCTATTACGGATTCTTCTTTAAAGGAGATGTTGTTCGAAAAGATCCACATTATAACCCTATTTTGTCCTGCAAAAAGAGAATATTTCAAAATACGGGAATGGCACTTTTAGCTTTTATGACGATCTTCTTGGGAATATGCCCCCAACTTCTTCCAAACTTTATGGGAATGAATTTTGGAAATTTCTTCGAGACCGAAGCTCTACTCTCGGCCATAATCCCAATCTTCACCGGCGGCATCTTATTTATCGTCTTTAAAAAAACCCTTACCCCCGGAAAACACGAAATTTATGATCTGGATTTTCTGTTAATCAAACTTTACGGCATCCTGATCCTCTGCCCGACTATAGTGGCTAAAATTCATACAGGCAAACTACGTCAATATACAATCCATGTCATCATCGCTGCTTTGGTGATATTCTTTTTTCTGGCAAGAACATAAAATAACTTGCATAAACATGGCGACCAAGGATGCCAATCAATAACCCCCGCAAGCTTTCCCCTTCCTCAGAGGGATCTACGCGGGGGTTATTGATTGCTTAATCCTGCTGTTTTAATTATTTATCCCCAGGCAATGGATAGATCTCAAATAACCTAAGCTTCTGTTTTCTTCCTTCGACAGCCCCCACGCTTTGGCTTTTCCGCAGGGGCTTCCTCGGAACAATCTTGTTTTCTGTCGGCCAAAAGCATCCCGCCAACTCCTACGTTTTCCTGGGGATTTTCGGAGACCAGCACCACAAAGGCTTCCTTAGGTATATCCATGATCTTGCTCGCCGCCTCTGTAAGGTCTTTAACCAATTCTCTTTTCTTTTCTAGGCTCAAAGCCGGACCACTGACAGTAATTACAGGCATATTCGGCACCTCCTCTGGACTAAACTACCTATTTTGGTATATTACATTTAAATAATAACACATTTAATTTTAATAAAAAGGGGATGCTCTTTTGAAAACCGGTGATTTAAAAGCTAATGCCCATAAAGGACTTGCCATTCTCACCATGGGTCATTTTATAAACGATATACATGCCGCCTTTTTGGTTACGTTCACCCCAATCTTGATGATGAAGCTGGGGCTGTCGATAACACAGGCCAGCATGTTGACTTTTCTGTCGGGTATAATAAACTCCTTTTTGCAGCCTCTCTTGGGCTACGCTTCAGACCAAACATCGCGTCCGCTGATGATCCTGGTAGGCCCGATACTTGCTGCATTGGGAGCTTCGCTTATACCTTCGTCTCCCAGCTACGCGCTGGCCTTTTTCTTCGTAGGATTGTGGGCCATAGGAAGCGCTACCTTTCATCCTCAAGGTCAGGGATCGGTAGGACACGTATCATCCTCGCGAAATCTGTCCTTTTCCTTTTCCATTTTTTCGATGGGAGGAATATTGGCGAGCGCCTTGAGCCCCCTTTACGGTGCCTATCTTTACCAAAGGTTGGGAGAGGCCTTCATGCCCATAGCGACCTCCCTTCCGGTCTTGCTTTATGCAGTATTGGTCTTTAAGTTTTTCCCCTCCATCCCCAGCAAGGAGACAAGTCGCAGATCGGACAACACAAAGGGCTTAAAGTTCATATTGCATTCTATAAAAATAACCTTCGCGCCCCTATGCGTCGCCGTAATAAGGGATACATCGATTCAGGGCATTCAATTTTTCATGCCCATAGCCATAGCCATCAAAGGAGGCACCATCGGGGATGTGGGGAAGGTACTCTTCATCATAATGATAGCAAGATCGATATCGCCTTTAATAGGAGGATACATCGCCGACCGCACCAGCAAAAGCATGATAATCTTCTTATGCATGTCTCTGGGGGGAGCTTTACTCATCCCTGCCGCACTGCTAAAAGGCGTCATATCGATTTTGCTATTCACCTTGGGAGCCGCCTTAATCGAGGCCACGACTCCCATAACGGGCGCCATCTCTCAAGAATGGATGCCCGAGTCGAGGGCAATGGCAAGCTCTATAGTCATGGGTTTTGCATGGGGATTGGGAAGCCTATTGATTCCGCCTTTGGGGATTATAGGCGACCACCTTGGCATCACCTGGGCGTTGGCTGTCATCGGTGCCTTGCCCATCCTGAGCTTGTATTTTGTCGCCGTAATAAGAAAAAAGGAAAAGGCCGCTGTCTCAACGGAATTACAGGGAGACGACCAAGGCACTTTGCCCAAATAAAATCATCAAGAAACTTCGAGGAGAAGGCATTTGAGGTACAGCGACTCGTCAAAGCCCATAAGCACCGGATGATCCGGCGATTGACCCTCCCTGGCAACAACGCGAAGTGTTTTGCCGGCGTCCTTCGCCGCCTCAAATATAACCCCTTCAAAGAGATCCCACGATATATGGTGAGAGCAGGAGCAGGTCAGAAGAAAACCGCCTTCTTTGATTATTTTCATGGCTCGCAAGTTGATCTCTTTATATCCCCTGAGAGCCCCCTCAACAGCCTTTTTGTTTTTGGCAAAGGCCGGCGGGTCTAAAACGATTACGTCGTACCTTTGACCCTTTGGCTCTAACTCCCTTAGGCGGTCGAAAACGTTTGCCACATCGTATCGGCAAACAGCGTCAAATCCGTTCAGGCCGGCATTGCGCCTTGCCGTCGCTACAGCATCCTCCGATACGTCTACGCCAAAGACAGTTTTCGCGCCAAACCTGGCAGCGTTGAGGCCAAAACCCCCAGTATAACAGAAGGCATCCAGCACATCGGCCCCCTTTGATATATCCTTCAATAGGACCCTGTTTCGACGTTGATCCAAAAAATGTCCCGTTTTTTGGCCTCCGGCGATATTTACGCAAAACTTTACGCCATTCTCTTCGATTATCACTTCATCGGGCACTTCACCGAAGAGAAGGCAATCCTCTTGAGACAATCCCTCAATCGCTCTCACGGGCACGTCGTTTTTGTGGTATATACCTTTTACGGGAAAGAGGTCGGTTAATACCCTTACGATGATTTCCTTGAACCTATCCATCCCGAGCGTCAGGGTCTGCAAGACTATATAATCGCCAAATTTGTCAATAATTACACCGGGCAGAAAGTCCGCTTCACTAAAGACCATCCTGTAGGCATCAAGCTCGGCAATTCCGGTCTTGCACCTGAAGTTCAGGGCAGATTTGAGCCTTTTGCGCCAAAACCTTTCGTCTATCCTTTCTTGTTTTCTGGTCAGGATTCGTGCAACAATGTACGAAGAGGGATTGGCATACCCTATACCTAAGAATTTCCCCCGCCAATCCTTGATCTCGACTAAATCGCCCGGAGTAAAGTCGCCCCTGATCCTGTTTATCGCATTTTTGTAAATCCATGGGTGCCCTTCATGGATGCTTTGTTCAAACCCCTTCTTAACGTATAGAGAATTAAGAGCCATAATACATTTAACCCCCTCCCAAGGGAGGAAAGATCCGCACTTCATCTTCCGGATTCACCAGATCATCCAGGGAGATGTACTTCGAGCGACAGATTGCAAATCCCACTTCTTCCCTTGAAATATTTACTTTATTGAGTATATATCCCAACGTCACGGCCCGATCCAGCTCTACAATATGCTCCGTCAATCGATCGCCGCTAAATACTATAACCTTGGCCATCGTCTTCCGCTATCCAGTCGAGCCCCAATTCCGACAATTTTCCTCTGGTAGGAATGCCCCTTTCGTCCCAATTCATCATTGCGTAATATATTTGCAGCGCCTCCTGAAATTCCTCCTCAGAAAGCGAATTCCCGGAAAGAGGACCTTTTTCGAGGGGAGAAAACAACCTTTCCGGCAAGGTATCTTCTTTGACATCGAAACCCTCACGGGCATTGAACATCCTGGCGAGCACCAAAGCTCTCTCCCCGACTTTCATCAGCTCAAATGCGCTCGTTTGCCATCCGGTGAAGGCGCACATGGCATCTACGACATCTTTTATGGGCATAGAGCTTCTAGGCACCGGCACGAAATCACATATACCTGCAGCGTTAAAAAAGCTCCACCACATGGAAAGGTAGGCAAAAGTCCGCACTTTTAAGTTTGAGAAGACGGTAGGACTTTCGGGCTCCAAAATACCCAGAGGCATTATTTCTTTGAAACCATATTGGTCCTTTGAAGCAACCATAGTATCATGGGCAGCAACCATATGGTCTGCCCCCCTTTCGGAAGCAGCGTAAGCTAAGGCTAATGAATATTTCCCCCTTGGCTCATGCATCGGTAACTCCTGACCCTTTGCCGTCAAGACAAACTTTTCCGAACCCTTTCCTATGATTTCGGAGGCCCTTTTGCTGCCCTCGGCGAGAACGTCGCCAAAGCCTTCTCTTTTTGCTATCTTTTCTATCATGGCCAGGAGGGCCTCGCCGTTGCCAAAGGTCAGCTCTATTCCGTCGGTATCGTCTCCGGTCAAAATATTTGCCTCGAAGCATTCCATGGCAAAGGCTATGGTCATCCCGGTGCTGATGGTGTCCAAGGTGTATTCGTTGCACATCTGATTTGCTTTAGCTATAACTTCTATGTCATCGACTAAACAGAGCGATCCAAAAGAAGCAAGTGTCTCGTACTCAGGGCCGCCGAATCGTGGCTCTACTCCATAACGATCCGATTTAACGGCTCTTTTACACCTCACGGGACAGGCATAGCAGCCTTCCCTGGCCACTAATATCTTCTCATTCATAGCCTTCGCAGAAATTGCCTCGGCCCTGTCGAATTCACCGTAACGAAAATTTTTGGTCGGCAAAATCCCGGCCGCATTATTTCCCAAAACGGAAGCCGCTGTTCCGCTTTCGTACAACCCCCTGGTCAGAGGATTCTCCATTACCGTAGAGCCGAATTTCTTGGATATTTCCGACATAAGCTTATGGTCCGCTATGGGAATCTGCTTTTTACCTCGGACAGCGATAGCTTTGAGGTTTTTGGAACCCATCACGGCTCCAAGTCCGTTTCTGCCGTTAAAATGTTTTAATTCATTAGTTATGCAGGCATACCTTACTAGGTTTTCTCCGCCGGGCCCTATCTGGGCAACTCTAATGGCGGGGTCTTTGTGTCTATCTCTTATCGCATCCTGAACTTCGCCGGTCTTTTTCCCCCATAGATCTCCGGCACCGCATATGCTCACATCTCCGTCGTTTATATAAAGATAAACCGGTTTACAGGCTTTGCCCCTTATGACAATCCCGTCAAAGCCGGCACGCTTTAGCTCAGGCCCCCAAAAACCTCCGGCCTCAGACTGTCCAAAGGCATTTGTCAAAGGCGACTTGGCACCCACGGCAAAGCGACACATCCCTCCTAAAGGTGCGCCCGTTAAAGCTCCGGGGGCAAAGACCAGAACGTTATCCGGGCCCAGAGGATCGATGCCGGGCTTCATCATCTTAAGTAAATAGTAGCCTATTAAACCAGAACCCCCCATGTAGGTCCTATAGAATTCGTCGCTAACATTCTCCACTTCGATCCTTTCCGCAGATAAGTCGACGTGCAAAACCCTTCCGTTGTATCCGAATGCCAATTTCATTCCCCCTCAAATTAATCGCAATTATCTTTAAATTTGTCTATATTTTTAAATTATAATTCACTTATTAGCCGAGAGACAAATTCTGTAAAACAGGCTTTTAATCGTCACAAATCGACCTTTGCTTGGCCAGTAAATCGTCGTAGGTTTCTCTCTCCACAGCCAGGAAATCCTTTCCGTTCTCGACGAAAACAACTGCAGGTCTGGGAAGCATATTATAATTGCTGGCCATAGAATAGTTGTATGCTCCCGTGTTGAAAACCGCCAGCAGGTCTCCTGGCTTAATATCGTCTGGGACAGGAAGGTTTTCTATCAAAATGTCACCGCTTTCACAACACCTGCCCGCCACGGTTACGATTCTGTCTTTTGGTAGGCCTTCCTTGCCCACCACTTCGGCGTCATATTTAGCCCCGTACAGAGCGGGCCTGGGATTGTCCGCCATTCCGCCGTCTACGCTTACATAGGTAGTAGAACCTGCTATTTCCTTGATGGCTCCTATGGTGTATAAAGTTATTCCCGCTTCACCTACTATCCATCGACCGGGCTCTATAGCAACGGAGGGCAGAGGTAACCCAAAGGCAGAACATCTGGCCCTTAATCTTTCCATTACAGGATCCACGAAATAGGATAGCGGTTTTGAAGAAGCATCTCCATGGGCAGCGATGCCAAAACCGCCCCCAATATCCAACTCTTCGAGGATAAAACTTTTATCGCTCTGTAAATTTGCCATAAGCTCAGTAACGACATCTATAGCCTGTACGTAGGGCCTATGATCTTCTATCTGAGACCCCAGGTGAAAATGAAGGCCCTTCAAAGCAATGTGCTCCATCGAGAGCGACTTTTCCACCAAATAGGGCACGCGCTCCAAAGGGATGCCGAATTTAGATCCCCTGTGACCTGTTTGTATATATTTATGTGTTAAAGCCTCCACTTCGGGCGTCACTCTAAGAAGGACCGACGCACGCCGTCCCTTCGAAGGTGCAATTTCATTAATTAAATCCAATTCCCCTTCCCAGTCGACGACTATCCTGCCCACGCCTCTGTCTATAGCCGTCTCGATTTCTTGGCGAAGTTTGTTGTTACCGTGAAACACTATATTTGCCGTAGGAAAATTGGCCTTTAAAGCCAGGTGAAGCTCTCCTCCCGATACGACATCAAGGCCCAATCCTTCTTTTTTTATCAAACTACACATAGCAATAGTCAAAAAGGCCTTCCCAGCATAATAGGCACGAGAGTTTGCGTAATGGTCAAGAAAACCTCCCCGTATTTCTCGACATCGATCTTTGATGATGCTTTTTGAAACCACATATAAAGGAGTCCCATATTTTGAAGCTAAATCCCTCAAATTACAGCCATCGAAATAAAGACTCGTCCTCATCGATAAATTCATCTCCCCTATTCTTACCAGAAAAGTAAAGTCTCGGTTTAGCTACTTGTTTTTCTGCTTAATTCTTAAAGCCCTGATATATCTTGACAGAAATATCTTAGAAGAAAGGATCTTAACTTTATAAAAAGCTTGCTCGCTGGAGTAGGGTGAAATCTCGAAAACCTTGGATTTGGGCCTTGCCAATACTTGCGTGGGGTAGATGCTCCTGTGCCCGCTGACTACGAAGGAAAGGACACAAGCTATGGCAGCCAGGGGCGTAGCTTGGGGACCCATTATTTCCATGGCCATAATGCTGGCGGTTATAGGGGTATTAGCGGCACCAGCGAGCACGGCCGTAAACCCCATTACGCTCAATAAAATAGGATCGGATCCCGTAAGTCGCGCAAAGGTTGCTCCTGCCGTCGCACCCACGAAAAAAGTGGGGGTCAACACACCCCCGCTACCTCCGCAGGAAAGGGTGATCGCCATGGCAAGGGACTTTATAAAAAAAGCAAACAGGGGAACTCTGGCGCCTGAAAGAGCTTCGTAAACCGTATCCATGCCAAGACCGAGATATCTGGTACCCAGCGTCAAAGCCATAGCCAACAGCAAAAATCCGCCAAAAAGGGGCTTTTTCCACCAAGACATATCGAGCTTTTTGAACCTGCTTTCCGTGTAATTAAGCATTTCGATATGCATAATTGAAACAAATCCGAAAAAAATGCCTGCCATTACCGATAATAATATGACCTTCCATTCTAATGAGATCGGGATAATTCTACCGGCTAAACCTGGAATGCCAAAACTGGTTGCAACGATTCTGGCTATAATACCACTTATGAAAGACGGCAACAATACATCGTAAAGCATCTGTCCTATGTACAGCACCTCCACCCCGAATACCGCACCGGAGATCGGGGTTCCGAAGACCGCCGAAAAACCGGCAGATATACCACAAACTACCAATTTTTTTCTGTCCTCTACGTCCAGGCGAAGAAGACCTGCCAGCCAGGACATCAAGCCTCCGCCTATTTGAGCACAGGGACCCTCTTTGCCTACAGAGCCCCCCGAAGCCAGAGTCGTTATAGTGGCCGCAAGCTTAACGGGAACTATCTTTAAAGGAATATATCCTTGCTTGTAATGGACGGCTTCGATGACCTTTTCCGTTCCGTGCCCGTGAGCCTCTGGGGCAAAGGTCTTTATCAAAAAGGCGCTTGCCAGAAGCCCCAGGGGCAGCAGCAAAATACGCCAAAAAGGCGGCAGCCCGCCCACGAAGGTAACAGAACCTTCCAGGAGATGCAAAAAGACAGAAGCCACCCCTCCTACAATTAAACCCGCCAACAGGGAAAGAATACCCCACTTGGCCGCGGAATATAGAAGTACAAATATCTCTTCGACCCTTTTATCATCGCCATTTTTCACTTGACATCACCCGGGAATGATTATAGCATTTTAGACGTTCTGTCATTTTATATCGTGAAAGTAACAAAGGGGAGTGAAAAGCTGTGTACAGGAAAAGAATTGCTTTGGTCGCTCACGACAGCATGAAGGGTGACATCATCGAGTGGGCACTTTATAATAAAGGCACCCTAACGGAACACGACCTCTACTCTACGGGAACCACTGGTTTCTTGCTGGAAAGAGAACTCGGGGTTCCAGTTTTTAAATTCAAATCGGGCCCCCTGGGTGGAGACCAACAGTTGGGAGCTCGAATTGCCGATGGCTTGATCGATATATTGATCTTTTTTTGGGACCCCCTTAACATTCAACCCCACGATCCTGACGTAAGGGCACTGCTGAGGATATCGGTCGTCTACAACATACCTACTGCCTGCGACAGATCTACGGCAGATTATCTGATTTCCTCGCCACTACTTAAGGAAACCTACAAGCCGATCCGAAAGTTTAACCCAGAGGAATACCAGCAGAACAGGAACCTTAAATTCCTGGAACAGATAAAATCCTACGAGGACAAGGAGGAACAAGTGTGAGTGGTTTGTGGGAAATCTCTCCTATAGGAAAAGTTTTATCCCCCATAAAGGAGCCTGTCAAACCGGATTTATTTCACAACGTCAGATGCACCGTGGAAATATATCCCGAGTTCAAAGAAGGATTGTTAGGCTTAGAAGAAGAAATAGAAGTCCTCGTGATGTTTTTGTTTCACCTCAATATTGAGAAATCTCCCCTTCTGGTGCATCCGAGGGGAGATACTTCGAGGCCTTTGCGGGGAGTATTTGCAACCTGTTCTCCGACGAGGCCAAATTCGATAGGAACAAACAGGTGCCGCCTGATCGCTTTGAGGAATTCCTATATAGATCTTATCGGTTTGGAGGCGATAGACGGCACCCCCGTTATCGACATTAAACCCTTTTCATGCCTGGATCCCCGATATGATGCTAAGGTAGAAGATCTAATTTAGCAGACCCAGCGATGAATGGGCGGCCGAAAGCCTCGCTACGGGAATACGCATTGCCGAACAGCTGACGTAATCAAGCCCAATGCGGTCGCAAAAGGCAATGCTCGACGGATCCCCGCCGTGTTCTCCGCATATACCAAGCTCTAGGTCTTTTTTCGCGCTTCTGCCTTTTTCGACTGCCATCTTCATCAAGGCTCCCACCCCTTTGCGGTCTAAAGTGCGGAAGGGATCTTCCGTATATATCCCCAGACGCACGTAGGCAGCCAAAAATTTACCCTCCGCATCATCCCGGGATACGCCTAAAGTTGTCTGAGTGAGATCGTTGGTGCCGAAGCTAAAGAAGTCGGCGTATTCAGCTATCTCATCGGCGACTATAGCTGCCCTTGGCAACTCGATCATCGTGCCTATTTTGCATCTCCAATTCTCTCCGTAAGATTCGGCAATTTCGGCAACTGCCTTTTCTATGTTCGCCCGAAGCATGCACATCTCCTGCCCGGTCGCGACCAGCGGAACCATGATTTTGACCTTGACGTCAACGCCTCTTTTAATCAGCTCGCAGGCCGCCTGAGCAATGGCCTTCGCCTGAGCTTCGTATATTTCGGGGTAGAGCACGCCGATACGGCAACCCCTGAAGCCCAACATAGGGTTGCCCTCTTGAAGCCCTTCAATCCTCTTCAAAAGAATCTCTAGTCTCTGCGCTTCTGGAGATTCTCCCCTGCCCTCGGACCGAAGCTGGGCTAACTTCTTGGCTACATCCTTCCCCTTCGGCAAAAACTCGTTTAGAGGGGGATCCAACAATCTCACAATAATGGGAAGGCCTTGCATCACTTGAAAAATTTCCACGAAATCGTCCTTCTGCAATCTGGCGAGCTTCTCCAATGCATCCATTCTGTCTTCGACCTTTTCCGCCACAATAACCTGCTGCATTATGGAAAGGCGATCGCTTTCTCTAAACATATGTTCCGTCCTGCACAGTCCGACTCCTTTTGCGCCAAGCTTCCGAGCCTGCCGCGCTTCTTCGGGGGTATCGCAGTTTGCCCACACCTGAAGCCTGGCGAACATGTCGGCCATATCCAGGAAGTGGTGAAGATATTCTTCGTGCATGGAGGGCTCGATTAAGGGGACCTCTCCCGGGTATACCTTTCCGCTGGTTCCGTCGATCGTTATTACATCATCTTTTTTAACGGTAAACTCACCTACGGTAAATCTCTCGCCGATAAGGTCAATGTTTACCGCCTCACATCCTACAACACAGGGAATTCCCAATGAACGGGCAACTAAAGCGGCGTGGCTCGTCTGCCCTCCCCTGCTCGTAAGCAACCCGGCTGCCCTGGAAAGACCGTGTATATCCTCAGGCGTCGTTTCAGGCCGTACAAGTATTACAGGTTCTCCTCTTTTACCGCGCTCTTCGGCCTCGTCCACATCGAAAACCACCTTTCCTGTAGCGGCGCCGGGAGATGCGGCTATGCCTTCTGCTATGGAAGACAAATCTGCCGAAGGATCGACTTGTCGATGGAGCAGCTGTTCGATCTCTTTTGGCGTTACCCTGGTCACCGCTGTGCGGGCATCGATTATGCCCTCCTTGACCATCTCCGATGCTATCCTTACTGCCGCCTTAGCCGTGCGCTTCCCGTTTCGAGTTTGGAGTATATATAGCTTGCCCCTCTCTACCGTAAACTCTATGTCCTGCATGTCTTTGAAATGTCTTTCAAGGGTTTCGGCGACAATTTTAAGTTCTTCGTAAATATGTGGACTGACCTCCTTTAATGCCCCTATAGGTTGGGGAGTTCTTATTCCTGCCACGACATCTTCGCCCTGAGCGTTAATCAAAAACTCGCCGAAAAGCTCCTTATCGCCCGTAGAGGGGTTGCGGGAAAATAACACGCCCGTGCCACAGTCGCTCCCCAAGTTTCCAAAGACCATTTCCATTACCGTGACAGCCGTTCCCAAATCATCGGGTATATTGGCAATTTTCCTGTAGGTTACCGCTCTCTTGTTGTTCCAACTCCTAAATACAGCCTCGATGGCCATCTTTAACTGGGCCCAAGGATCTTGAGGAAAGGGTTCTCCGCTTTCCGATTTCACTATCTCCTTGAAACGACTGATTATTTTCGCCAAATTTTCTTCAGGTATCTGATGATCAAATTTGATGTTAAGTTGTTTTTTATGTTCGCTTAAAACCTTCTCGAAATGATCAAGGTCGATACCTAATACCACATTAGCGAACATCTGTATAAACCTTCGGTAACAATCGTGGGCAAAACGCGGATCCCTGGTGTTTTCGGTAAGAGCTAGAACCGTACGGTCGTTAAGCCCAAGGTTTAATATGGTATCCATCATGCCCGGCATGGATACGGGAGCTCCCGAGCGAACCGACACCAAAAGCGGGTTTTCTTCTCCCCCAAAAGTCTTTCCGCTGACATGCTCAAGATAATGCATATGCTCTACGATTTTAGGCCACAGCTGATCAAGCAGTCCGACGCCTTCTTTCATATAGGCACGGCAAGCCTCGGTCGATATGATGAACCCGTTTGGGACGGGCAAACCGAGCGATTTCATCTCGGCCAAATTAGCCCCCTTGCCGCCCAGAAGGTTCACCATTCCGGCGTTACCCTCGTCAAAGCGATATACATACTTCACTCCTGTCTTGACAACACTCATCGTTCTTACCTCCTTGCAGATTTGCTATCTGCATATCGCGTTGACGATTTATCTCTAAACTCTCTCATCGTCTCACTTACATTTTGTTCTAGTATACCACTATGTGCAAATTCAGTGTAGGGCCTATATCGAAACTTTAGTTTACTCGACTCGCTCTTCGTCGACTCGTTGTGTAAATAAAACATTTGGGCTAAAATATTGATATAAAAGTGTGAAAACTTTACCTTTTAGGAGGGGATGAGAAATGGCACAGAAAACGAGGAAGCTGGTCGAAGAACATGCAGACAAACTGATAGAGCTGTTGAACAAGGCTTATGCCGATGAACTTGTAGCCTATTTTTATTACAAAACTGCCGCCCTTTTAGTTAAGGGAATTCACGCCAAAACTGTGGCTGATCAACTCGAAGAGATTGCCAAGGAAGAAATGGAACACTCGGAAGAGCTGGCAGAACGCATAATACAGCTGGGCGGAGAACCCATTGACGACTGGGACGAGATAACCAAAAAGGCCAATTACCCAAAAGTCGATATACCCAAGGACAGATCCGATTACGAGAGCATATTGAAAGCAGTCCACGTTGCCGAACAAGGCGCTATAGGGGTATATGCAGACATCATTAACTTCTTGCAGAAAACAGCCAAAGATCCCGTTACGTTCCACGTGATACGCCATATAATGGGTGAGGAAATGCATCACGAGGAAGAGGTCGAAACGTTACTGGGCTTGTAAAAAGACAGATCAAGGCGGGATAAATCATCCCGCCTTGATTCATATTAAATGAATTTATTTTACAGTGCTTCAGGATCGCAAAGATTTTCAGCTTTTGCAGCCGCCCTGCCGCATCTTCGACAGACGAATTTGGGGTTTCTGACTAATTTTTTATACTCCTCTAAATTAGAATCGATATATCTTACGTTTTCCAAATAGCAAAGATGCTCTTCGTGACCGATATGGGGCATGGTGAATTTTGCTTCTGCCATCCGGGCCATTTTACATCCCTCCTGTAAGCATTTATAATTCTTTTAAATTATACCACCTTCGCACAAAGTTTTGCGACAATTTCGGGCTTTTGCGGATATCCTGGTTCGTCAATTATGAAGCGCTATCAATGCCCAGATAAATTTTTATATCAGGTGGAATACTAACTGCTTTTCGATGTATGATTGCAATGCTTTTTGAAAGGGGTTTGTTAATCTCAATTATGAATATATTAAAAACCTTATTGGTGTCAAATTCGGCGGAAGGACCTAAACTTATTTCTCATATCGTTATCCTCTTTTTGTTGGTAATTTCTGTATATATAACGATTTTGGTGGTTAATCATCGCAAAAGACACGCCAAACCTCTCTCAGACAGGCTTTATGACGGAATTTTTTTGTTCACCCTGATAGATCTTTTGCCGGAACCGATTTACCTAAAAGACGACAGGGGGGTCATTTTGATCTGCAACAAAGCTCTTCAAAATTTTCTGCATTTAAAAAAAGAAGATATTATAGGTAAAAGCGTATTTGAAATACTCCCTCCGGAGGACGCAAAAACCTGCGCCGAAAAGGAAAAACCTCTTTTTGATCCCAAAGGAACTGACTGTGTCACCTACGAAAGTGTAAGAATTATAAACGGCAAAAAGCACTATGTCATCGAGCGAAAAAGGGCTATAAGCGACCAAAAAGGAGAAATATTGGGAATAATCGGAATAATCATAGATATAAGCGAATTAAAAAAAGCCCAGGAAAAGCTTATCGCAGAAGAGAACCGCCTGAAACTTGCCCTTGAGATAGGAAGTATCGCCTACATGGAACTTGATTTGAAAACTAAAGAAATTTATATTAGCGATACCGTACTCCAGTTATTAGGGCATGAAAGTACTGTTTATCTAGGTTCTTTGGACAAATTTGTCAATTTGATACATCCCGATGATAGGGAACATTTCATATCTGGCTTATATGCATGCTTGGTAAAAAACGCAATATTTGTCCTACAGTTTAGGATCAAAAAACCAAATGATGAGTATATCTGGTTGGAGTGTAAAGCTAGGCCCATCGAAAAGGACTTCGATTCGGGCGAACCGGTTAAAATCGCAGCCGTTATGGTCGACATAACGGGCTATAAAAGTAAAGTTTTGAGGCAGGAACAAATCATCAGCGATCTCTACAGCGTCGCCACAACCGATAGCCTTACAGGTGCTTTGGTTAGGTGGGCCGGAGAGGCTTATATAAAGCGCATTTTGGATAAAACGAATAATGGAGACTTAAATCAAGAACCTGGCTGCCCATTTTCCTTAATAATGATCGATTTGGACAACTTTAAACTTATAAACGATACCTACGGACACCTTATGGGGGATGCGATTCTTTTCAAAATTGGAGAAACCATAAAGAAGTCTTTGAGAAAGAATGACATATTCGTACGATGGGGGGGAGATGAATTTCTGATATTCTGCCAAAACTCCATCGATCAAACGATCCCTATGGCCGAGAGGTTAAAACATATTATCGAAGAGGCTTTTTTCATGGAAGAGATATCTCCCACAGTAAGCATTGGTCTCACTCACGCAAATCCCGGAGAGTCTTTAGACGAAATTTTCAAGAGAGCGGACAAAGCTCTATATAAAGCAAAAAAGGAGGGCAAAAACAGGATTTGCATTGTTAGTTGATGTGCTGTATCGGAAATGATAACAAAGTTAACATTATTTAACAATAAGGTGGTCTCGCAATGAGTAAAGAGATACTCCTTGAGATGAGGACAATTAAAAAGGAGGAGTTCATCGAATGGTTTCGCCAAATGGGGGGAAAGGAAAAGGAACCCGATGTCTACACAGGACCATTCTGGAATGCCCATATAGACGAACCTAAAAATATCAAACTTGGCGCTATGAACTTTATCTCCATACGCATTAAAATTGTCGTCGAGGACGATAAATACGATGATTTTATGAGCAAATTCAGGTTGCGATTCTTAAGAGCCGGAGGCTAAATAGGGAAAGAGTGGTATACTTAAAAGGAAACCAAGACATCAAGGGAGGAATAGTATTGGAAATGGAGAAAAAAATATTGGAATTTGCCTTAAAAATGGAAGGCGAAGCGAGGGATTTTTATCTGAACGCCAAAAATAAGGTTAACGATCCCACGGCCAAATCGCTCGTGAACTATCTGGCCGATTGGGAACTGTCTCATTGCAATTTCATTCAAGATCAACTGAAAAAAATCGAAAGCGCCGGCAAATGGGATCCTGCGGCCGCGACGGAAATGGACGAAGAGTCCGCCCGGGAGTTCTTGAGAAAACCCTGGATAGAGGGAGAGCTTCAAAGCTCCCTCGTATCCAGCGTATCCGATATAAGTTTGCTTAGAATGGCCTTGGCTTTGGAGCGCGATTTCAACAACTTCTACAAGAAGGCTGCCGAAAAAATCGATAATACCGATGGGAAAAAGGTCTTAAATATGCTGGCAAACTGGGAAGCGGAGCATATGTCGATAATAGACTCCCAACTTCAACAAATGCACAAAGATTTCATGACAGAGATGGGATTTGAGCCCTTTTAAAAAAGCCGTATTTTGTCACCCTGAGGTGGCTTAAGTCCAAAAGGCAAGCAGTGAAGGACGCGGATTGGAGAACTTCCTGAGTCCATTATGGCTTGCCTTAACTTTCTTTCTCCTCGGGCTTCGGGTAACTTTTCGACAACCTCCTGCTGTCTGCCGGTTCCATATGTATCGTTATAATGCTATGGGGACCGAAGCGCCTTTTAAAATCTCTCTCCAATTGAACCGTTATGTCGTGTGCTCTATTAAGCGTCATCCCGCCTTCTAGCATGATGTGAACGCTCACGGCGATATGGGGTCCTAAACGACGTGTCTTCAAATCATGAATTCCCCTTACATCAGGTATGTTCCATATGATATCAAGAATGTCCTTCTCCTCCTGCTCGGGGAGAGAAGCCTCTAACAGTTCATTTATGCTCTCCATTGCCAGCGGGATGGCAAGCCTCAATATGACCATTCCCAAAATTGCCGCTGTTATGGGATCCAATACGCGCCATTTTTCGCCCAAGAGCACTGCTCCGGCGATTCCCAAAAAAGTTCCTCCTGCGAGAAAGACGTCGCTTCTGTGGTCCCAGGCCTTGAGCTTCAAGGTGCTGCTATCCAGCTTTTTCGCCATTCCGTTAGTATATACATACAATAGCTCTTTGACTCCCATTGTAAAGGCCGCCGGAATCAAGGTTATGACGCTTATCTTCTCTATAGACACTCCTCCGGCCACGGAAATTATCTTGCCTATGCTATTCCACAATATGAACCCGGCAGCTGCGATGAGGAAAATGCCTATTACCAAAGTGGATAGTGTCTCAAACTTGGCATGGCCAAAATCATGGGTGGCATCATGAGGCTTTCCGGTAATACAAAAGCCTATCAACGCTACGGCATCGGTTATTGAGTCGGACAAGGAGTTGACGGCGTCGGCCACGAGGGCGCTGCTCTTGCCCCACAGCCCTACCGTCAATTTAAAAATCATCAGCAACAAATTGCATACCAAGCCAATCGATATAACCCTACGAGCATAACGCGCCCTTATCTTTAAATCGTACCGGTCTTCCATAAGGAATAACTCTCCACGGGAAAATTAAGGCATAATGCCTTTCAACGCTTCTATGAGCCTTTCGTTCTCTTCTCGGCGCTTGACGGCCACCCTGAAAAAGCGATCGTCCAGATACTTGAAGTTGGAGGCATCTCTGATCAATATGCCCCTCTCGACTAGTCTTTCCTTGATCAGGCTCGCCTTCGCATATTTGGATTTTAACAAAAGGAAATTAACTTTCGTATCAAAGGCAACTAAATTATCTATCTTATTCAGCGCACTTAGCATATAATCTATTTCGTTATTGATATACATCCTGCTTTCCTCTATATAGGAGCTGTCCTTAAAAATTTCCCTGCCTACAAGATCGGCAAAAGCGTTGACCGTCCACGGTTCCTTGTTGCTGTCCAGCCTTTCAATAAGATTAGGGTTTCCAATGCCGTATCCCAATCTCAGTCCCGGCATTCCGAAAAACTTGGTTGTTGCCCTTACGACAAACAAGTTATCATATTTTTCGACCAGAGAAAGGGATTCGTAGTTTTTGCACTCTTTTACGAACTCTATAAAAGCTTCGTCTATCATAACGGGCATGTTCAAAGCATCGGCAGCTTTCAAAAGATCCGTCGCTTCATCGGCCGAGATTACCTGTCCGGTAGGATTGTTTGGATTACCTACAATCAGAGAATCCCCGTATTGCAGACGTGAAATGAGATCGCCTAAATTTAGCTTGAAACCCTCTTCCTCCTCTAGCCTAAAGCATATGGGTTCTCCGCCGTTTACGCATGTAGCCCTTTCGTACTCCAAAAAGGAAGGCGATGGTATGATGGGTCTTTTTACTTTAAAGGTTCTTACAAAAAGATGTATGAGCTCTGAAGCACCATTTCCAACGATAATGCTCTCTCGAGAAATGCCCGTGTATTGTGCTATTGACTCTTTAAGGTTGCGATATTTTATATCTGGATATCTGGTAAGATCTGCTTTTTTTACGATATCGAAGACGCATTTCGGCATCCCCAAGGGATTGATATTCGAGCTGAAATCGATTAACTCGCCTTCGTAGTCATAAACATTGCCACCGTGTTCATAGGGGCGCATACTCATTCCTCCTCAACTTATCCCCGCAAATTGCAAGCCTCCGTTAACGTCAAAACAATAAAGCCAACGCATAGAAGGACACGATCCCCAATATCGAGGAAGCGTACATGATCCTTATGCTATCTTTTATATGCCCTGGCGAAATTTCTGTTCTTTTATCGCCAAGGATCGGCCTCATTTCAGGTCTTCCAAAATAGTAGTTAATACCACCCAGCTGAATGTTCAAAGCACCGGCCACGGCCGCTTCGCCATGAGCGCTATTTGGACTTTTATGCTTTAACCTGTCTCTGAGAAGAACGTGCCAGCAGTTTTTATAATCATAACCCATAAGAAAAGAAGCTAATACTATCAAAAGAGCAGTTATGCGGGCAGGTATAAAATTCAATATATCGTCCAGCTTTGCCGAAGCGTATCCTATATCCCTATATTTTTCGTTGGTGTAACCGACCATGGAGTCCAAAGTGTTCGTTGCTTTATAAAAAAGCGCTAAAGGCGCTCCTCCGATAAATGCGTAAAACAAGGGAGCTATGATGGCATCGGATATATTTTCCGCTACTGTCTCTACTGCGCCCCTTGAAATCTCTTCTTGGTTCATCCTGTGCGTGTCTCTGCTCACTATATAGGACAATCTTGTCCTGGCTTCTGCAAGTTCGCCCCTTATCAGAGCATCATACACCCTCTTTGCGGCCCTGCCAAGCTCCTTGGTGGCAAGACATGTGTATATAATAAAAATCTCTAATAAATCTCCAAGATAAGGATGTATTAAACGTGCCAAAAGGATGAGCGCATAAGATGAGATGAAAGATGAAGCGACTATCAAAAAACACAGGGCAAAGCCGGCTGTTTTTAATTCTCTAGGGTTTTTGGCCCGCCTTCGCAGTTCTTCTTCCAGCCAGGTAACGGCTTTACCTATGATAACTACGGGATGGGGATAACCCACGGGATCCCCTAACACTAAATCCAAGAAATAGGCCACCAACACTTTCATCGTCTTTTCTCTCCATCTGATTTCGGCTGCATAATTTATGGCAAATATTTTCCTTGTCCATGTCAAACATACTATCGCATGTTATCCAAAAAAACTCAGGGAAGGAAGTCCCTTCCCTGAGTTTTTTCTTAGCAGATTTAAGTGTTATATAAAGCTAAAACTACAGCGAATATCTTGCTGCGATGTCAAGCAGCCCAAGGCTTTTTTAGCTTTTCCTTTGCAGGTATTCCCTCCTTGCTCTACCAAGCGCCAATTCTTCTCCAAAACCTCGTTTATAGCCCGTGTCTTCCGTCAGTTTCACTATCGCCTCAGCGTTTCCCCAATGCAGTGAAACACCTGCTTCTTTCTCCTTTATCAAACCTCTTTCCGCCGCTCCATCACACAACCTATAGTGCTTCCCATGGTTATAGGATCCATGCCAAGCTTATTGCAGATGAAGTTTGCCTTGGAGATGGCTTCCAGATTGTTCACTCCGCACTGCTCTCCGTAGGCCCAAACTGTTAATGAATACTATAATTTATTTCTCCTGTATTATACTTATCCTCCTCCTACAGGAGGAAAGATACTTACCATGTCACCATTCTTTAGGGAGTACCCCATATCTCGAAAGATATTATTAACAAATACAATTTTAATTTCTTCAACAGGAATGTTTAAACGATCGATAAGTTGGCCAACGGTAGCACCATCGGGCAGGTTGACCTGCATCGTTTCGCCCAATTGTAAGTCGGGAAAGAAGCGAAGTAATGTAGCAAATAATCGAACATGCACGGTTATCATCTATCTCCTCCTCTCTTTTAATCGGAGAATATTTTGTATTTAGGGCCTTAAAATATAAAGATAAAGACACAACAGCACAAACTACCACATAGGTTCAACAATGTATGACATAGTTTGCAATAACTAATTCAAAGACGTTACTGAGGTAAACAAAATTTATACCATCAACGCCAGCAATTAGGCGATGTGCTCATCTCGCTGGCGTTGATGGTAATTGAAATTATAGATCTATATTACACACTAGGTATCTACAAAGGCGTCATTCGCCAAAAACAGCGTCAAGCGTTTCGTCCGGTACGTCCCAAACTACGTTATGGGGAGGGAGCTTTTCGTACTTCATGAACTCCGGCAGACGATCATGAGCCCTGGTAAGGCCCGCAGCAGCATTGAATGCCCTCTCTGTATCGATGATCTCCCTGCCAATTTTCATGACATCTTCTGCAGTCCAGTTAGTGCCTAACACTCCATTACACTCTTCGATTAATCCCTCAAATCCACTAGGTATATCCAGGATAGCGAAGGCAATGAACAAGCAATGGCCGCTGGAATCAATGAAAGCGGTTGAGTGCTGGAAGTTGCGTACCAATTCCGCCTTGTCCTTGTCAAATTGATCTACTTTACCGCTAACCCCTAGAATCTCCGGTGCGATGGTATAGCCCGAGGTATGATCGGCACCCATCGTACTAACAGCAAAGGTCATACCAATCCCCTTGACAGCTCGAGGTTCATAGGCGGGCATGTTTTGCCCTTTAACGCTCGGCACACGCGTTACTCCGAAGACTTTGCCAGTTATTGCTGCCCCCTGGCCCAGAATACGACCCAGGGGCGTACCTTTGCTTATTTCCTCCATCAACTCGATGGCCCGTTCTTCATCGCCAAACTCAGCCAGGCCTGCCTCCATGGCTACAGCAATTGTACCACCGGCCTCAATAGTATCCAACCCAATGTCATTGCACATCCAAGTCAGCTTGCCAATGACGTCAAGATTGTCAATGCCACAATTTGCGCCAAAGGCCCAAGTGGTCTCATACTCTATGACTGATACCAACTCCGAACCATCTGGATTGGGGATGATGTTAGAGCACTGTATGACGCAGCCGGGGTGGCACGGATGACCCATTCTTCCTACGCCACCGCGCGTCTTGCAGTACTCAGCCATGGCCTCCCCAGAAATCTTAGCAGCTCCTTCAAAACGACCTTCTCTGAAGTTACGAGTGGGCAAACCCCCGGCCTCATTAAGGATGTTTACCAGAACAGCCGTGCCATAGGTGTTTAGACCACCACCGGGTTTAGTGACGTCATGGGTACGTAAGGCTTCTGTCAACTTTTTGCGGCCTATATCAAATAGCTTTGTGTTGGCAATCTCTACACCAGGTCCGCCCTGGTCATCTACAACGATAAATTTGAGGTGCTTTGAACCCATTACAGCACCCAATCCTCCACGACCGGAATATCTGCTGGGACGGTTGTCAATGTCGTTAAAGCATATACCAGCCATAGCCATTTTATACTCGCCAGCAACACCTATAGCGGAAATACTCACTTTCTCGCCAAAACGTTTAAAGAGATCAGGGAAGATCTCATACAAACCCTTACCAATATATTCATCTGCAGGGAAAAATTCGACCCCATCTTTCGTAATGTGCAACCCCCACCATTTGCCATCTTGTGGATAGCCTTCGACTACGAGGGCCTTGATCCCAAGTCTTGCTAACTTTTGTCCCCATGGCGTTCCGGCATTACTCTCTTTGATCCCACCGGTGAGAGGTGATTTTCCACCTACAGAGACACGACCAGATGTAGGTGCAATGGTGCCAGTCACGATACCTGGGGCAAAGATGAGCTTATTGTTGGGCCCCAGGGGATGGCATAACGGATCCACCTCATCAGATACTATGCCAGAAGTAAGCCACCGTCCCCCCATTAACCGGTACTTCTCCGGCACCTCCTCATGCTTAACCGACCGATCGCTCATATTTACTCGTAAAATTTTAGCCATGACACTCCAATCCTCCTTTTCGATTTAATCAAATTAACCCACTAACCTGTAATACAAAAACCTTATCACTTCATACACCACCTCCTATCTTTAATATTATTAATCGATCAATATAAGCCTAAGGTAAAATAAGCAATAACCGTTATCGCTTTCTCTTTTGATTAGGCTTCCCGTATGTCATCAGTGATTTCTTCGGAATTTACGCGCTGGTTCAATATATGCGTGATGTATATCTCCGCCTTCAAGAGACTTCATTGCCTCCTTTAGCTCAGGGCTAACTTCAGCCCCAAAGCGATATTGGAAAGGCCACATGCTCTTGGGTGAGAAAAAGGCGATTCGATCTCCATCATGTAACTCTCGATCTAGATCGGCTGACATTCCTGGCATGTTTGTTAGTTGTCCATTGATGAAGGTAATACCCCTCTCCTCTGAAGGTATACCCAGTCTTTTAAGCAGATCGCGTACCCTAGTTCCATCGGGCATCTTCCACCGAAGTTGAGCATAACTCCCTTTATCTTCTCCAGTATATTTCGCTAAACTACCATACAACCATATATCTAATTCGATCATTCATTTCTTCTCCATAATATTATTATACTACTTAGTTTCGATCTAACTAACAACACCGATTGACGCGGTTTTTAAGCAACTCCTTTCTTTTTTACCTCTGAAAATCTCCTACAAATATTTTACGCAATCTGAAACGACCGCGTCAAGTTTTTGTAGGATTCCGACCGCGTCAAGTTTTTGTAGGATTTTTAGGAACCACTCCCCATGTGTCCTAAAGGGCAACGTCTTTTAGGTAACTTTAAAAATCAAACCCGCCATGACATATGCCCTTTAAGGTCGTGTATAAGGGCGTTACCTTAAAAATATCCTACAAATATTTTACGCTATCTCTTAAAAACCGATATGTTGTCACTATATTAATGTATTTGAACTAAGACTCCTGTTTTCCTCTGTTTTCTCCTAAAGCAGCCAGAACAATTCCTGCCAATACCAGCGATCCGCCGAATATCGTAATGGGCATTATCGCCTCGCCCAACGCAAAGTAGGCCAAAATAGGGCTTACCACGGGCTCTCCCAACAGGGCGATTGCCACAAAACCTGCTGAAAAATATTTGAGGGACCAGTTGTAACTGCTGTGTCCGATGATCTGAGGAAAGAGAGCTAACCCCCAGAAACATAGCCACGTCTTTTTGGGATAACCGAAGAGGGGATAGCCAAGGCATATGATTAGGACGAACAAGATAACCGCTGCAGTGGAATAACAAATTGTTATATATGAAAGCAGAGACAGCTTTTGCCTAAGCCTGCGACCGAACAAAAGATAAAAGGCAGCGCACCAGCTTCCGGCTATGGCAAGAAAGTCCCCGTAAAGGGCTTTCCCCCCGAGAGCAAAATCACCTGCGCTTATCACAGCGCTCCCTATCACGCTGAAAGCCACTCCCAGCAGGGACATACCTCTTAGCCTGTCACTGCTCATGAAGGGCGTAAGCAGGGCAACCCAAATGGGGTTTGTATTGACCAGCACTACGCTACTTGCTACTGTAGTATAATCGAGCGAAGATATCCAAAAAGCAAAATGCAGGCTTAAAAAAGCACCTGAAGCAACTGCAACTTTTAGATCCTTTAACGTCAACGATTTTATCTCTTCTTTGGCGTAATGGTAGGCAAAGGGAAAGAGGAGAAGGCTGGCAAGCCCCACGCGATAGGCAGATATTACCAAAGCCGGCGCTTCCGCAAGACGGATGATTGTTGCTCCCGTCGATACGGCTATGACTCCCACTCCCAAGACCAGAAATGGCATGAATAATGGCAACGTACCTTTTTTATCTTTCATCAAAGCTCGGCCTCTAATTTAATAATTTGATAAATCTTACGGGTGCAGTCGATGCATGGAAATCTTTTGCATTTATAATATTACTAACTTTTCTATCGGACAACGAAACATGTTGTTAAAACAGGAGGTAAATAGGATGGAAGGGAATATCGACTCAAATGCCGTCGCGGAGATCTTTGAGCGTATAGCCCTCCTCTTGGAGATAAAGGGAGAGGATAGGTTCAAAATCAATGCATATAGACGCGTTGCCGAAAGTTTGAGAAACGAAACCAGAGACATATATGCACTATACAAAGAGGGAAGGTTAAAGGAAATTCCCGGGGTTGGAAAGGCCATAGAACAGAAAATCTGCGAACTTCTGGAAAGCGGGAAATTGGAATTTTACGAAAAATTAACGGAGGAAGTCCCCGATAAGCTGCTTTCCCTCTATGAAATACCGGAGATGGGTCCAAAGAGAATAAAAACGGTTCGGGAAATGCTCGGCATCGAAACGCCGGAGGAACTTGAAAGAGCGGCACGAGAGGGAAAACTCAAGGATTTGCCGGGTTTTGGACCGAAGGTCGAGCGAAAAATACTCGAAGGCATTAAGGCCTTTAAAGAAAAGCGTCTAAGCTCGAGATTTCCTCTGGGCGAGGCGTGGAAGTATTTACAGGTCATTTTAGATCACATGAAAAACTGCGAGGGCATAATTGCCATCTGCCCCGCCGGCTCATTGAGACGCATGAAAGAAACCGTGGGAGATTTGGACATTCTCGTCGCAGCCGAAGCCGAGGCATCGGAAAAAATTACGAATACTTTTACAAATCTAGGCATCATGGACGAGGTCATCTTATCGGGTCCGACGAAGACCAGTGTGAGGCTAAAAGGAGGGTTGCAGGCCGATTTGCGCATAGTTGAACCCGCAAGATGGGGAACGGCGCTGCAATACTTTACGGGAAGCCAGCAGCACAATATCTTATTGAGAGAGGCGGCCTTGAAAAAGAACTTGAGCTTGAGCGAATATGCGTTGACGGATACAATAAGCGGCGTAGAAATACTTTGCCCAAAAGAGGAAGACGTATACGGAAGGCTTGGGATGTCATGGATACCGCCTGAACTGAGAGAGGGAACCGCGGAAATCAAGCTTGCCCTGGAAAAGAAACTCCCAAAATTGATAGAGACAGAGGATATAAAGGGCGACCTTCAAATACACTCCAATTGGAGCGACGGAAAGAGGCCCTTAAAAGAGATGGTAGAGAAAGCATGCGAGCTTGGCCGAAGCTATATTCTGATAACCGATCATTCTCAGGGTTTGGGCGTAGCTAAGGGGCTTACTCCTGACAGACTTACACAACAGTGGCGCGAAATAGACGAGCTGAACGAAATGCTCGCAGATAAAATAGTGATACTTAAAGGAACGGAGGTAGAGGTAAAAGCTGACGGATCTTTAGACTATGACTATGAGCTTTTAAAGAGCTTCGATGTGGTAGTAGCTGCCGTCCACTCAAATTTGAGACAGGATAGAGATCAACTGACCGAGCGATATATAAGGGCGATCTCTCATCCCCTCGTTCACATCCTGGCTCACCCAACGGGCAGGCTTTTCGGATCAAGGGAGGAAGCGGAGGCGGATTGGGAGGAGATTTTCCAGACTGCCGCATCGACGGGAACTCTTCTTGAGATAAATGCCCACCCAAGCAGGCTCGATCTGTCGGAAAAAAGGATAAGGCAGGCTTTCAATCTGGGCTGTAAATTTGTGATAAGCACTGATGCCCACGATATATACGAGCAGGAATACATGTTCTTCGGGGTGGCCCAGGCAAGGCGGGCATGGCTAACCGTTGAAGACGTTGCAAATGCACAATCCTTGGATGCCTTTTTGGGGCTGATTAAAAAACGAAGCGGAGTTCATCATGAGCGATAAACTGAACAGTATAAATTCCGATTTCCACTTTCCCATGCTCGAGTTGATTGTTAATAACATCAAGGAGGGGGTCGTCGTCACCGATACGGGCGGGGTTATCCTTTGGGTAAATCCGGCATTTACGACAATTACCGGGTATTCCGCCGAAGAGGCCATCGGACAAAATCCAAGAATTTTAAAATCTGACTATCACGAATATTCATTCTACAAAAACCTCTGGGACTCAATTTTGACGGGTGGTTTCTGGGAACAGGAAATTTGGAACAGGCGCAAGTCCGGTGAAGTTTACCCGGAATTGCTTTCCATATATGCCTTAAAGGATCATCGTAACGTAACCAGATATTTCGTAAGCATTTTCACCGATCTGACCGATATGAAGGCAAAAGACCGGCAACTTCACAATTACCTTTACGTGGACCCTCTTACCGGCCTTTATAACAGGAATTATTTTTTGAAGGACCTGAAATTGGATGTCAGAATGGATCAGCCAAGGCATTGAGCTCGAAAAGCTTTCGATCAACGTATCGGCCTCGCAGTGCCACGACGAGACTTTCGTCGATAACATCGAAACCGACGAAAGGGACAGGGTTATCGTGAGGGGAATAGTAAAGGTCGGCGAAGTTATGGGCATGGAAGTAATAGCCGAGGGAGTGGAAAGGAAGGAACAGCTCGAAATATTAAGGAACTTGGGCATAAGATACCTTAAGGGTTACCTATACAGCCCTCCTCTGGAAAAAGGATGAATTTATCGCCTTTTGCACGTCAGGCAAAGTAAAGCTTTAAAAGCGAAGATGAATCGCTTTCTTTCTTCAAATGCCCGGCAGCTGCACTCAACTTCGATCGCAGAACTTGAATCTCAGCCTCCCTGCTCCGTCGGAAGCAAATAAGTAGTCGCCTTCCCGCGTTGGGGAGACCTCTTTTAAATGTTCTAATACCTCTTTATGGATCCAACATGTTATGTCATCCTCTCCCTCTACGACGAAGAGTATGAAATTTTCTCTATCCGCTTCATCGGGGCTGCCTATGAGGCCCGCCGGGCCTACATAAGCCATTCATCAGCCGGCTATATTGGTACGCATGGCGATCATGAAATGACCGCCCCGTTCTTTGACCATCTCCAGCCAATACTTCGAACTTATCTTGACTTTTTGCCTTTCTTGCAAGAATCTCCCTCCTGTTTTCTGGGCTTGCCTTGTCAACTTCCGTGACCCCTAGAAAGGATCGCCCTTCCCGATAGACTGGCAGCGAAGGGCGATCCAAAAAACGCTTGAAGATATGTTTTACGGCATCAAAGAAGCCTGAATTAGTTAAGACTTCTTCCCGAAGTCGCCGGCGAACTCCTTGATAGCTTCGTTTACCAAGGTGACGCTATGGCCTACAGCAGGGCCGCCTCCAAACTGCGAGGCAACCAGAGCAGCTTCCATGACTTCGTCGCCAGTAGCGCCGGCCTTAAGGGCATTATAGACGTGGGTGACAATGCAATATTTACAATTGGTGTATACTGCCACGGCAACGCATATCAGCTCTTTGGTCTTGAGATCCAAAGATCTTGGCGCCATCAGCTTACCCGTGAACTCTATAAAGGCCTCCACTTCCGGGCATTCACGGCCGATTTCTTTCACACCGCTTTCAAGCTCTTTCATGATTTCTCTGGGGTTCCAAGCCATCGCAACTCACCTCGCTTATATATTGTTTGCTGATAAAGAACCAATTATATTTTATCAAATATACTCGAAAATGTCTTACAGCTTCTCTTTAATTTAACTTTCATTTAATTTCTTTAGGTAATCAATAGCATCTTCCCGGCTTCTAATATCGCCCTTTGCCATCATCTGGTATATTTCAAATATGATACGCCCCACTTCAGGGCCTTCTTCGATTTTTAGTATATCCATGACATCTTTGCCAGATATCAACTTCTCATCGTCAGAAAGTTTAAAAAGACACGACAGGGCAATCTGTCGATTCTCTATCCATTTGGAATAATCTCTGTTGCTTGAACTTATATCTATATATGAAAGGAGGAAAAGTCCATCCAACCAGGCTTTGCCGTACTCAAGATAAAGACGGGGAATGCGCTTTGGAGCTGTCGAGACCAAAGGGACCATATGCCATCTCACCAAGGACGAAACGTTTTTCACGAAATAGGACGGCCATGCCCATTGACCCATTATCTCCCTGGCCAAAGCTCCCCCTTCCTTCTCATGACCTATGAATCGCAGCCTTTCTTCTTCCTCTTTCATCGTATAAGGTTTTGCTATGTCATGAAACAAAGCTGCCGCCCGCACATCACACCTTTTCGTGATCTTTTCGGCATATTTCAAACAGAGCCTGGTGTGTTCATAGACATCGCCTTCGGGATGAAATTGGGGATCCTGAGGAACTCCACGAAGTGCATAGACACAAGGAAGGGTTGAGGCCAGAAATCCGGTATCTTCCAAAAGCTTTAAGAACGTAAATGGGCTTCCTCTTAAGGCTTTGTAGATTTCTTTGCCTATTCGCTCAAGGGGAACGTCCTTAAAGAGCGATAAACTCTCCCTTACGGCATTCATAGAGGAGTGGGAAACTTCGAACTCCCTCAAAGTTGAGGCGAATCTGAACAACCTTATGCAGCGGACGGGGTCTTCTTCAATTCGCTCTCTCGGAGAGCCGGTAAAGCGAAGAACCTTATTTACAAGGTCTTCCATACCGCCAAAGGGGTCATAGAGATCTCCAAACCTATCTAGGGCCATGGCATTTATGGTGAAATCCCTTCGCGATAGGTCTTCTGACAGTACTTCACCTTGCAAAGGCGTTATCTCGACAGTCCACCCATCCTGAGGGATGACGAAGGTACATAGAGGATCACCGCCCACCTTTTTGGCCTCAGGAAAGAGGCTCGCTATATCCATGGGCTTTGCCGATGTCGCAATATCGACGTCGCCAAAGGGGGATCCCATAGCCAAATCCCTTACGGTTCCTCCTACTATGTAGGCCTCAAAACCGCATTTCTCGAAAAGGCGCAAAATATAGCACGATTTTGCCAGTTTATCTTTTGACATTTGTTTAACAAAAGGGGCCTAGTCGCCTAGGCCCCAAAATATTAGAACTCAACGATGCTACTGGGATATTGCCGATACCGGGCAGGTGGACACGCAGGCTCCACACTCTATGCAGGTATCGGGGTCCACTTTAGCTTTCCCGTCCTCAATGCTGATCGCCTCGGCCGGGCAAACGCCAACACATGCTTCACATCCTATACAGGTATCCCTATCAACTACCGCTTTTGCCATGAAAAATCCCTCCTATTTTTTGTTGAAGTTTCTTCAAAAGCTACAACCATGTCAAATTTTACATCCATTGCATAGCCGGGGGCAACTCGGGCTTTGGATCCCTCAACAGAAGGTTGCTCAATGCCTCATTGGGCGAAAGGCCCTCGTACAATATGGCGTACACCTCTTCGACGATAGGGAGTTCCACTCCCACCTGTTGTGCCATTTTCTTCAAAGCTTTAACGGTATAGATTCCCTCTGCGACTTGACCCAGTTCATCCGACGCTTCTTTCATGGATTTTCCCATGCCGATGGAAAAACCCAGGCGCATATTCCTCGAGTGGCCGCTGAAACAAGTAACGATCAAGTCTCCAACGCCTGCAAGGCCGGAAAGCGTCAGGGGATTAGCTCTCATCTTCGCTCCAAGCCGCATTATTTCGGCCAGCCCTCTGCTTACAAGAGCTGCCAAAGCATTATCTCCCAATTCCATGGCTTTTGCAATCCCGGCAGCGATGGCTATGACGTTTTTGACCGCCCCGCCGATCTCCACCCCTACGACATCGTTTGAAGTATAAACCCTGAAGGTGGGACGAGAAAAGACGTTTTGCCACATCTCGGCAGCCTCTACCCTCAAGGAAGCTACCACCACTGCCGTGGGAAAACCCCGGATTACCTCTTCGGCGTGGCTGGGGCCGGACAACACGGAATAGGAAACATCGCCCAAGACATTTTTTACTATTTCACTGACGGTAAATGCCGAATCTATTTCTATGCCCTTGGCAACGTTGCATATTTCAGGCCTTTGGGGTGCCATATTCCCAGAAAGTTCCGTCAAAAAGCCTCTTACGGCCTGAGTTGGGAGCGCCAAAACCCATTTCGGCGATTCAACTGCCTCGTCGATTTTGGAAGTAGCCGTTACATTTGAAGAGATTCTGTATCCTCTAAGATAATTCGGATTTTCGCCCAACAAATTTATAGCCCGGGCCTGATCGGACCTCCTGCACCATAGGACAACCCGATGTCCCAATTCCCCAAGCAAATTTGCCAAAGCCGTACCCCAACTGCCGGCGCCAAAGACCGTGATCTCTTCCATTTAATCGATCAACCTCTTATCTGAAAATTTTTACACTTCGGATCGGGGTCTTCGTAAACCATGATCGCATCTTTTACAATAGCGTGAGGGGGTCCTTTTCTGCACCAATCGATCATCTTCTCCACGTTCTCCGGCTCTCCCTGGATCACGACCTCAACCCTTCCATCGTCGAGATTTCTTATAAAACCGGAAACCATTAGTTCTTTCGCTTTAGCGGCTGCATAATACCTGAAGGCCACTCCCTGCACCCTTCCCGTAAGCCAAAGATGCGCCCTCACGAGCACGAAGGTCCCTCCTTTCCTCGACACTCTCTGTTATCTTACCATAGACGGACAGCGACTCAACTGGCAAAAAGTAGGTGCGCAAAGGAGATTTAGCTGTTATAATGGCGAGAAAAAATTCTTGATCGGGCTAACATAGACAATAATCCCTTTCAAGATGTACACAGACAGGAGGATAGGATCGCAATGGAAAGGGAAAAAGTAGCCATTATAGGTGCAGGAGTCATTGGTGGGGCTATAGCCTGCGCCATAAGCGATGATTTTCAGGTTACTGCCACTAGGCGCAAAATCGAGAGGTTGTCCCCTCTAGCCGAAAGGGGCATCAACATAACTTCCGACAACGATAAGGCGGTATCGGAAGCAGAGGTCGTCATCATATCAGTAAAGCCCTATCAGGTGATACCTCTCTTGAAAAATCTCTCTAACGGCCTCAAGGATAAGCTGGTGATCTCCTTCGCGGCATCCATAAACCTTGACTTGATGCAACGCGTAATTCCCGACTCTCGAGTGGTCAGGGCTATGACCAATATTGCCGTTCAGGTAAAGGAAGGATATACTGTATATTCTTGTGGGAAAAACGTAACCGACTCAGACAAGAACGTCATCACAAAAATCTTCGAGGACATGGGTGAATACGAAGAAGTGGACGAGCAGCACCTCGACGTTTTGACGGCTATGGCAGGCTCAAGCCCGGCCTATCTTTACACAGTAGTAGAAGCCATGATATACGGGGCACTTCAAGTGGGATTGCCAAGAGATCTCGCCCTAAGAGCTGCGGCATGGTCCGTCATAGGAGCTTCTCACCTTCTCTTGAGCTCCGGGAAACACCCTGCCGAGTTAAGAGATATGGTGGTGACGCCCGGGGGCGTCACCATAGATGCCATTTATGCACTTGAGGACGGCAAGGTGAGGACTGCCTTCATGAAGGCCATACGCGATGCTTCTCTTAAAGCACAGCGCCTTGCCCGAGACGCTTGCGACGAAGCGGAAAGGCAGTTGGGAAAAGAGAATTAAAAGCCAAACTTGGCCGTTAAATCTTCCTTAAGTTCCCTTAAAAAAGACTCTGCCCCCTTTGGGGGTTGGGTCTTTTTGCT